>CAIYCT010000001.1 GCA_903924765.1 uncultured Rhodospirillaceae bacterium
AACGCTTCCTGGCCGAGCACAACCAAAGTCCGAAACCCTTTACCTGGACCAAAGACCCCGACAAAATCATTGCCGCCGTCAGGCGCGGGCACCAAGCGTTAGATTCGATCCACTAGCCGAAGGATGCCCCCCCCCCAATGACGATGGCAGTGGACGCAACCTTGACATAGCGCAGTGTCGAAGGACTCATGTCAATGAGGTCTCCATACTGGACCACATTGGCCCCGCCGACCAGATCATTGATTTTGAACTTAGGAAGGATTCGGACGATGTCAGGCGACGTGTCGACGATCTCGAACAGATAATCCTTGCCAAATTCGACAGAAGTGTGTTCCAGCACCCGGACATAGGGCTTGTTGTTCTTGAAGTTGGAAAAGACCGAATAATCGGCAAGGGCGCGTTCGATGAAGGCCACATATTCGCCGTCGTCTGAAACGGACCTGTTTCCTTTCCTTCCGCGCCGACGAAAGAGGCGGGGGGAATCGCTGTTTCTTCGGCCACGACACATCCTATTGCTTGAAATAGTTTCTAAATCACCGACGACCACTGGACGATTATGTCGCGGCAACGGATCAGTGCCTGGGTGACGTCGTAATGGTGATTGCCGATAAACAGGCCGCTGGAATCGATTCGTTCGGCGACAGTCATCGGTCCCGCCAGATCGTACTCGAAATATTGGATAGCCGGATTGGCGATGAAATTGCCCGCCGCGATGGGGCGGCATTCGATTCCATCCGCTTCCAGCAGCGCCACCAGTTCGGCCCGTTTGCCTTCCAGTTTGCCTTCCAAGGTCAAAGCAAAGCCGAACCACGAGCTGTCGCCCACTTGCCGTTGAATGCGAACATCGGCGACGCCCTCGAACAGGCGGGTGAAGGTATCGCCATTGCGGCGGCGTTCGGACACGAAAGTTGGCAACTTCAACAATTGCTCGCGCCCGATGGCCCCGGACATTTCCAGAGGACGCAGATTGTAGCCGGGCAGCACGAAGCGAAACCGCCGCACGAATGGATCCACTTGGTAGTCCAGATGACTGTGGGCGGGTTGTTCGCGCAGCCAACCATGGGCCCGCAAGGATAGCAGCACATGATAGAGCGCCTCGTCGTCCGTGACGATCATGCCCCCTTCCATGGTGGAAATGTGATGGGAGAAAAAGCAGCTGAAGGTGCCGCAGCGGCCAAAGGTCCCGGCGAAGCGACCATCCAATCGCGCCCCCATGGATTCGCAATTGTCTTCGAACAGCACGATATCGTGACGCTGGCACAGCTCGGTCAGATGAGTAAAGTCGCACGGATTGCCCAGCAGATTGACGGCGAATATGCCGCGCACATCGGGCGTAATGGCTTTTTCCACCTGCTCCATATCCATGTTCAAGCTGTCGCGATCAATATCGACAAAGCGCAGTTTGAGCCCGTATTGCTGGAGCGGATAATAGGTGGTGCCCCATGACACCGCCGGAACGATCACCGTATCGCCCGGACGCAATAGCCGCTCGGGATGATAGATCAGTCCCGCCACCGCCAGCAGATTGGCCGACGAACCGGAATTGCACATCACCGCGTAGCGCGATCCGAAATAGCGGGCGAACTCTTCCTCAAATGCGCGCACTTCCACGCCCATGGTGAAATTGCGTGAGTCCAGAACCCGTTGAATAGCTTGGAATTCCGCATCGTTCCAAGTTTCGGTGGCCAGAGGAAGACTCATTGGAGGCGGCTTTCCAGAAAGTTTATAACGGTGAGATCGATGCCGTCAGAGAGGGATGTCAGAGGCTTCCAGTTGTAAGCTGTCGCCGCTTGGGAATCCATCAGCTTCCGTCGCATTCCTTCGGGTTTGTCCAAATCGTGGATAAAACAGCCTTGGAATTCAAGCGCATCGGCGACCATCCGGTAATAGTCGTTGACGCTGTGGTCGTCACCATAGCCCAGATTTAGATAAGGCGGCAATCTATCCAGCTGCGTGACGGACTCGACGATGAAACCAGCCAGATCGTCCACATAGAGAAATTCGCGCCGAGCCTCGCCGCTACCCCAGATAGTGACGTCGCTGTGGCCCTCATGAACGGCGTGATGAATTTTAAAAATGGCCGCTGCGATCAGATGGCTGCCCACACCGGTGAAGTTATCCCCCGGGCCGAACAGATTGCACGGAATCAGCGTCTTGTAATGCAGCCCCTTGGCGCGCCCCAGGTACTCGCATAACTTCGAAGCCGTCAGTTTGGCCAGGGCATATCCCTCGTTGGTCGGCTCCAGTGGCGCGGTCAGAAGATCGGTTTCCCGCAAGGGCCGATCCAGATCCTTGGGATACATGCATGAGCTGCCGATATTGATCATTTTGGGGATTCCGGCGGTGGCCGCTGCCTCGATGACGTTCAGATTGATGTGCAAATTGTCGGTCAGAAAACCGCAAGGATCGTCGATATTGGCTTGTATCCCACCCACCTTGGCGGCGCAATGCAGAACCACGTCGAAGGACTCTGCGGCAAACAATTGGGCGACCTGATCCGGTTGCCCAAGGTCGCACTCCCGACGCGACGGAGCGATCAGCCGCCACGGCAATACCCGATCCGTAACCGCGCGCTTTATGGCGCTTCCCACCATTCCCGTCCCGCCGGTGAGAAGGACTGTGAGGTCCTGTTCAGACAAACGCCTCTCCCTTGCCAATCCTGCCTCAAGTCGAAACGACATTGCCCTTCCATCCCGGCAGCCGTCAAGAGCGCCCTCAAACAAATTCCTTGGAAAGACCGATTCCCTCCCTTAAAATCTTGCGCAATTAAATTGCGCAAAGAAACCCACTGATTACAAGGCATCGCTTATGAATACTGTATACATCAATATAAAAGGTGGCCTAGGGAACCAATTGTTCCAAGCGGCAATTGGCATAGTCTTAGAGCATGAAGCCAATGTTAACGTTCGCTATATTATTGACGGATTCAACGGATATTCTTATGGACACCTGTTTCTTCTAGATCAAATTCCAAACCTGACCGGCAGAACCATTCCTCTATCCGAAATTAGAGACGCGGCCGTCATCACTGAACCCAATGACGGCACTGACAAAGCGTTGGTGATGCAGGTCATCGTTCAGGCGGTGCGAACCCGCAACCTTGTGGTCGACGGCTATTGGCAAAATGAAGGCTATTTCCTGCCCCATCGCGACGCAATCCGAACGGCCTTCCAATTCCCTGTCGAAGAGTCGCTTAAAACGCTAGGACAAACCCTGCGCAACGAAAACGCCATCGCCTTGCATGTGCGGCGGCACGAATACGGCCATCATGGGCTAGCCTGCGTGGATTACTACAAAAACTGCATCGCCGAGATTCGAAAAGAAAAGGGCAACGTGCCGGTGGTCATTTTCTCAGATGAATTCAATTTCTGCGAATTCGTGTTCAAGAACGTCGATAACGCCCGCCTGATCCGCGGCAACGCCCCCAACCCGCTGACGGACTTTTACCTCCAGTCACACTGCAAGCACTTCGTTATCGCCAATTCGTCGTTTTCCTGGTGGGCCGCATGGATGGGTGAACAGGAGGATTCTATCGTCTACGCGCCCGAACCGTGGTGCGTGTTCAACGCCAACAACCCCATCTCGAAGCGCTGGCGCTCAGTCCCCAACGCCGTGCGGGCGCCTTAGACTACGTCGCAGCCAAGTGGCGACCCAAGCATTCGGAAACGATGTCATTGAAGGTCTTCTCGTCCCAAACCTTGCGCGACAGTTTGAACAGCAACGGCAGGGATTGCTGGATCACCATCAGTGCTGTTTCGCGGCTTACGAATTGGGTGCGCTTGGAAAAGAATTCGGCCAGATTACCCGACGCTTCGCCGCCCAACAGCGCGGACAGATATTTGCGCTTGGTGGTCATGTCGCGATCATATTGTAGTTGAACCTTTTGCTGCCCCACCTGATTGCCATGCTGGCGATAACGGGTCAGCACCTCGCCCATGTTAGCGTACCGTTTGCCCAACAAAGCGCCCCGGCACCACAGCTCGTAATCCTCGGCGAAGTCACTGCGCACATCATAGAGTCCCACATCGTCGATGAAGCTTTTGCGCAGCATGACGCTGGGGTGGGACAAAGCGGTGTATTGGATCAAAGCCGTCTTGATCTGGGCGTCTTCCAACGGTTTGACCAGAATGCGCACTTCCTTGTCGGGCTCTTCATAGAACATTTCCATCCAGGTGCCGCACACATCCACCTCGGGGCGCTGTTCCATGAACGCCACCTGTCGTTCCAGGCGGGTGGGAAACGCCATGTCGTCGGCGTCCAGACGGGCAATGAGCGGCGACGAAATGTCGGCCAATCCCCGGTTCAACGCCCCCGCCACGCCAGCGTTGGTTTCCAAGGAAATGATCCGCAGATTGAGCCGCGAGGCGAACTCCTTGGCAATGTCCACCGTCCGATCCGTCGAGGCGTCGTTGACCAGCAACACCTCAAAATCGCTGAAGGTTTGATCCTTAAGGCTGTTCAGGGTATCCTTGATGGTCTTTTCCGAATTGCGCGCCGGAATCAAAACGGTTACCGCACTCATAGAAATCTCCTAAACCACTCAGGCCAGACCGCAAGTCGGAAAGGCTTCGTGAAACGAATTAGCATTCAGGCTTTTCAAAGCCCCGTGGTCAAGATATTTTCTTTGGGAACCAATGGGGATTTGGCATACTCCGCCCAGTCGCCGCCATACGATGATTCGCTATTTTTACAGATACTTAAGGGCCACCCGTCTTTTCTAAAACAACCCAGGGATATCCGTATTCCTCCTAAGAGGTTTTCTCATGCTGTCCGAAAGTTTTGGTGAAAGTTGGCTGGAGTTGGACTTTCCATTCCCTTGCGAAATTCATTATCGCACCCCCAGACGCTTGGAGCCGAACGCCAATTATAGGGTCTTAGTCGTTCACACAGAACCGTCGCCGCTGTGCATTCCCTTTGAAACCATCGCCCCTTTCGCACATTTTTTTGACCTCATCATCGCGTCCAATCCTCAATTTGCCGCCTTGCCCAATGCGTTGATCGATTCGTTCGGCGGTTGTTGGGCCACGCGCCTGCCCCAGAAAAAAGAGTTCTCTGCCAGTTTCCTGTACAGCCTGGGCGTGGCCGGGGCGGTGTTCATGAACGGCTACGCATTCCGCATCGGAATTTACGAAAGCGCCAGCCTGATTAAAATCCCGATGCGTATGCTTCGCGGACGCAGTATGCCGGAAGGAATGGCTGCGGATTTGCCACCACCGACCAACGGCGTCAAAGATTGTCTGTTCGAATCCATGTTTTCTTTGTCCATCGAAAACAATTCCGAGGAAAACTATTTCACCGAAAAGTTGGTCGATTGCTTCGCCACCTATACCGTTCCCATTTATTATGGCTGCACCAATATAGGCCGTCATTTCAACACCGATGGCATGATCCTCGTCAAAGACCATCATGAAGCCATCAATGTCCTGAACGCTTTGAGCCCCGAGGATTATTGGGCGCGCGTGCCTTTCCTGCGAGAGAATTTCCTGGCGTCGCAAAAATTCTGGGAAGGATCGTCGCTGCGCATTCGCAATGCCATCCTACAAAGCAAAGAAAAGCAAATGCGCGGCATGCCGCTTTCCGACCCCAAGGAGGGCTGACCCGTGCCGATCAACTTCGACCTTTTCGCCTATCGCGGCAGCGTCTTCGTCGAGACCGGGACCGGTGACGGCGCGAGCGTCATCACCGCCATGCGCTTGCAATTCCCGCTCATCCACAGCATCGAACTGGCACCCGAAAAGCGCGCCATGGCGGCTCAAGCAGTGGAGACGGAAACCCAAACCAGGCCATCTCGAAGCGAAATCTCGTTGCACGAAGGAAAATCGGTGGATTTCCTGCCGCAAATTTGTGAGCAGTTCCGCTATCAACTGGGTGCCAACAAGTCCCAACACACAGCATTTTTCACCTTCTGGCTGGATGCTCATCAAGCCTCGGAGGCAGGCGCGACCGCCAATCCGTGGCCGGTCTTGGACGAGCTTCAGGTGATCCAAACCTATTTCAAAGGCGCATTGCGGCCCCCAGCCATCTTTATCAATCACTTGGAATGGATGGACCAACCCGACGCTTTGGGCGGGCACGATGTCAGCTTAGAAAAAGTGGCCCGCATCGTCCATGCCACCCACCCCAGTTACGGCTATCACGTCCTGCCTGGCGACAACGAGACCTCAAATGTTCTTGCCATCATTCCTATGTGGCTTCGTGCGGCCAATTCTTATCCGTGAGGCTTCGGCTTTTGTCAGTTTTCATGGGGCATTGCATCCCGTATAGTCGTTCAATCCGGCAGCGCTAGAAATAAAGAAAGTCGCAGAATGATCCTGGGCCTTACCACCATCCAAAGAAATCGTGGCCGTTGGCTGGCGGAATGGTTCGCTTTTCATCACATGGTCGGATTTAACAAATTCTACTTCTATGCCCATATGTGTACTGACAATACGTTCGAAATCCTGAACATTCTGGCCCGCAAGCTGGAGATTGTCGCCATCACCATTCCCGACGTACTGAATCAGGTGCAGCTCGTCGCTTATCAACACGCCTGCCAGAATTACATGAACGACGTGGACTGGATGGGCTTCATCGACGGCGATGAATTTTTATTCCCCACTCAATGCGACAGCTTCCACGATGCGCTGATTCCTTATAACAGCCAGCCCATTTCGGCCATTGCGGTCTATAACATTAATTTTGGCAATAGCGGTCACATCACCGAACCGGAAGGCTTGATCACCGAGAATTTCCGCCGCTGTGTCGCCGACCCCGATTTCGGCACCAACCGCCGGGTTAAAAGCATCGTAAAGGGCAAGCAGCCGGTCAGCATCACTAATTGCAGCAATGTTTTCAACACCACCCAAGGCACTGTCGATGAACAAGGCCGCCCGGTCAGCTGGGGCTATATCACCGATAAATTGCCGTCGTTCGATCATTTCCGCTTTAACCACTATGTCTGCCAAAGCCGCGAATATTTCGACTCGTTCAAAAGCGCCAGCGGCCACGCCGACGCGGGCGCCACCAACGTGCGCGGCGAGGATTGGTGGGAACGCTTCAACACCAATGTCGATTACGACACATCCATGGAACGGTTCTACGACAAGCTTAAAGAAACCATCGCTTGGTTGATGAGCTAGTAAATCAGAATGCGGTTGTTTTCCAACACCGCCAATTCCTCTTTGGACGGTTGAAAACCGCGAATAACCGTCAGGTTTAGGCTGGCGAAAGCGGTATGGAGGAATTTCCAACCGCGAAAATCCTCGGTCGTCCAGGTGGACAGGTGGGCCTCGGCGGGATGGTCGTCATCGCCGTCTTGCAAGAAGCAATCGGGATAAACCAGCACGATGTGGGCCGTGCGGTACATCAGGAAATTCAGCAGATCAATCCCATCGGACTTGCGCATATGCTCCAGGCAATCACCGATGATCACCATGTCGAAACGCACGGACGGGGTTTTAATCAGAGTGACGGCATCGTCAACGATGACATGGTCGTAGATCTGTTTTAGATCGTATTCAGTCACATAAGCGGGATCGATTTCCACCGCCGTCAACGTCATGTCGCAGGCTTTCTCGCGGGCCATTTTCCGGGCGATCTTGCCGTATTTGCCAGCGCCCGGTCCGATGTCGCACAGCGTATCGGGACGCAGCATGCCGATCAACTGCCCGACGTGATCATCGAAAAGGTCCATGGAAACGGGCATGTCACAGTCTCCCTATAGCTCGACCTGAGTTCCCAATTCGACCACGCGATTGGGCAGCAGATGGAAGAAATCCATGGACCCGCTGGCGCTGCGGGCCATCCAGGCGAAGATCACCTCGCGCCATTTGGACAGGCCCTTGCCTTCCTTGGGGATCAAGGTTTCGCGGGACAGGAAATAGGAAATGGACATGGGTTCGTAAAAGAACCCCAGCTGATCCGAACGCGCCTGTGCCAGCGCCTTGGGGATATTGGGTTCTTCCATAAACCCGAATCGCATCACGATCCGTTGGAAACCGTCGGCGATGGCGAAGGAGTTCAACCGAGAGGCCGGATCGACGAACGGTATGGGTTCCATGATCACCGTGCAGATGACCACCCGTTCGTGAATGACCTTGTTGTGTTTCATATTGTGCATCAGGGCCATGGGCGTGCCCTCGCTGGCAGAGGTCAGAAACACCGCGATACCTGGCACCCGCTCGATCCGGCTGGACAATGACGACAGGAATACGTCGAACGGCAAGGCGTCGCGGGCCAACCGTTTCAGCAAACTGATCCGACCGTTCTTCCATGTGATCAACATGACCAGCATCACGGCTGCAATGCCGAGCGCCACCCAGCCGCCGTCAGGCACCTTGGTCAAATTGGCCGCAAACAACGCCACATCGATGATCAGCAGCAACCCCACCAGCAAGGTGGTGCGATAAGCCTTCCAGCCCCATAGCGATCCCATGACCAAAGTCAGCAACACTGTGCTGATCAACATTGTGCCCGTCACCGCCAGACCGTAAGCGGCGGCCAGCTTGGCTGTGCTGCCGAAGCCCACCACCAGCCCCAAGGCGACAACCATCAACAGCCAATTCACGACGGGTATGTAGATGTGGCCCATGCGTTCTTGCGAGGTGTGGATGATGGCCAAACGCGGCAAATAGCCCAATTGAATTGCCTGACGGGTCATGGAGAACGTGCCGGACAGAACCGCGTGACCGGCGATCAGCGCCGCCGCCATGGCCAATGCCAACAGGGACGACCGCGCCCAAGTGGGCGCCATCAGGAAGAACGGAGCATCGACGACGCTCTCCCCTTTTGACAAGAGCAACGCGCCTTGACCAAAATAGTTGAGCCCCAACGAAGGCAGCACCAGGAAATACCAAGCCAGACGAATGGGCAACCGCCCCATCAGTCCCATCTCGGTATAAAGCGCCTCGCACCCTGTCACGACCAGCACCACCGCGCCCAAGGCTAGAAACGCGACCCATCCGCCAGTGGTGAGAAATTGAAAGGCGTAATAGGGCGACAGCGCGTGCAAAACATGTGGTTCCAAAGCAATATTGCGGATGCCCAACGCCGCCAAGACCACAAACCACAGCACCATCACCGGGCCGAAAATATCGCTCAGAAACGAAGCGCCGTCCCGCTGTCCCGCGAACAACAAGACCAACAGCGCCACAGCCACAGCCGATGTCCATTCGGCGAAGCCGGGCGCGACAACTCTCAATCCATCCGCCGCAGACAAGGTGGTAATGGCCGGAGCGATAACGCTGTCGCCGTAGAACAAGGCGGCGGCCACCAGTCCCAGAAGCGACGCCAATTTCGCCAATTTTGGCTTGGCGGAGGTGGATTGCAACGCCAGCGACATAAGCGCCAGAACCCCGCCTTCGCCGCCATTGTCGGCGCGCATCATCACCGCCACGTATTTAAGGCTCACCACCAACAGCAACACCCAAAACACCAGGGACAGAATGCCCATGACATTGGCAGGACTGGCCTCAAGCGGGTGAATGCCGGCAAAGGTCTCGCGGATAGCGTAAAGCGGCGATGTGCCAATATCGGCAAACACCACGCCCAGCGTCGCCAGGGTCAACGCCCCCAACCCGGCCTTTTCGATTTTTTTCTCGTTCGGCGCCGACATTTACAACTGCACCTGCGTTCCCAATTCGACCACCCGCCCAGGCGGAATGCGGAAGAATTCCGTAGCCGCCAAGGCGTTCCGGCTCATCATCACAAACATCTTTTCCCGCCACGGCGACATGGCCGGATGGGTAGACGACACAAACCGTTCCCGTCCCAAATAGAACGAGGTTTGCATCATCTCGAAATCCATGCCGAAATTGGAAGCCAATTTCAGCACCACCGGAATATCGGGCTCCTGGATAAATCCATAACGCACGATCATGCGATAGAACCCCTGCCCCAAGGCCTCTATTTGCAGCCGCTCGCGCGCAGGTATGCTGGGAACCCGCTCGGTCAGCACCGTCATCAGCACCACCCGCTCATGCAGCACCTTGTTGTGCTTCAGATTGTGCAGCAAGGCCACCGGAACGACGCTAGGATTGCCGGTTAGGAACACCGCCGTGCCCATCACCCGCTTGGCCGGACTGGCCATATCGCGGGCCAAGAAGTCCTCCAGCGGCAGGGATTGTTCGGCCAAGCGCGCCATCAGGATTTGCCGTCCGTCTTTCCACGTGATCATAACGATGAAAATGGCGACGCCGACTACCAAGGGGAACCAGCCGCCATTGGGAATCTTCAGAACGTTGGCGCCGAAGAATGTCAAATCGACCAACAGGAATCCCGCGCCCAGCCCATAGATCAAACCCTTGGGCCATTTCCAGATCTTGCGCGCCACCACCAAAGCCAGAACGGTGGTGATGCTCATGGTCCCGGTCACCGCGATGCCGTAGGCCGCAGCCAGATTGCTGGAGGATCGGAACCCTAACACCAGCACCACCACGCCAAGCAGCAACGCCCAATTCGCCCGGGGAATATAAATCTGCCCCTCCTCGCTGCCCGAGGTGTGTTTGATTGCCAAGCGCGGCGTCAGGCCCAATTGAATGGCTTGGCGAACCAGAGAAAACACGCCCGAAATGACAGCTTGGCTGGCGATCACCGTCGCCGCCGTCGCCAAAAGCACCATGGGGATCACGCCCCAGGACGGCAGCATGAGAAAAAAGGGATTGCGAGCGTTTTCGGGATCGTTCAGCAACAAGGCCGATTGCCCCAGATAATTAATTGCCAAAGCGGGTAAAACCAAAACGAACCACGCGACCTGTATGGGAAATTTGCCGAAATGGCCCATATCGGCGTAAAGCGCCTCGCCGCCGGTGACCGCCAACACCACCGAACCCAAGACAAAAAACGATGCCAGGCCGTGATCGACCAAGAACCCCAACCCGTACAACGGATTGATCGCCAAGATAATTTCCGGCCTTGAGGCAATGGACTGCGCACCCAACACGGCGATGGTCAAAAACCAGATCACCATGATCGGGCCGAACAGGACGCCGATCTTCTGGGTCCCATAAGCCTGGGCGGCGAACAATCCGGTCAAGATCATCAAAGCCAGCGGCACCACCATGGATTCCAACGCAGGCGCCGCCACCTCCATGCCCTCGATAGCCGACAGAACCGAGATAGCGGGGGTAATGATGCCGTCGCCGTAAAACAGCGCCGAACCGAACAATCCCAACGTCAACAGCACGCCTTTATTGACCGCGCTTTCACCCACCAGAGCCAGCAGGGCCAAAATCCCCCCCTCGCCCCGATTGTCAGCCCGCATGACGAACATGATATATTTCAGGGTCACCACCAAAATGATGGACCACAGCAGCAGCGAAGCGATGCCGAAAACGTTGTCGCGAGTCGCTTCCAACCCATGACCGAAACATTCCTGCACCGTATAAAGGGGAGACGTGCCGATATCGCCGTAGACGACACCCGTCGCCGCCAGCGCCATTGTTCCCAAGCGGCTGTAATTGATGCCGGAAGCAGCATCGGATGGATTGCTCATTGACCCCTCAGGCAATAATCCTAGGCTATGGCTACGCTTTTTATCGCCCGACTGCAAGTGTGCGCTGCAACAGCCTGAATTGACGTTACTTTTTAACGGCTCAAAACTTCAACGCCTTAGGCCAAGATTTCGAAACGATATCCAATGCCATAGACCGAATGAATCAAGTCCACATCTGGCAAAACGGCAGCAACCTTTTTGCGGATGTTTTTGATGTGGCTGTCGATGATCCGATCCGAGACCTCGTCGGTTTCGCAATAGGCCAGCTCAAGAATTTGTGATCGGGAATAAATCTGTCCCGGACGAGAGGCCAACAAACGGAACAACCTGAATTCCGTCGGAGTCAGATCCAGGGCTTGGCCCATGACGAAAATGCGCTGCCTCAATTCATCCACTTGGATTTTCGACGACTCCAGGATCTGCGACGCGGCATTTGGTCCGCTGCGACGCAGAACCGTCTTGACCCGCGCCACCACTTCCCGAGGACTAAACGGCTTGCAGATATAATCGTCGGCGCCTGTTTCCAGACCCAACAGGCGATGAATCTCTTCGACCATGCCGGTTACCATAATGATGGGAACGTTGGAAAACTGGCGCACTTTTTCACAGACTTTGACGCCGTCCAATCCCGGCAACATAATGTCCAAGATGACGATGGACGGCGGCGAATGCCGGATCAGATCAAGCGCCTCCAAGCCGTTGGACACATGGGTCGTGACATATCCCGCTTGGTCAAGATGATCAAGCAGCACAGCAGCGATCGAGACCTCATCTTCGACGACAAGGACTTGCATACCGGCTTGGCTCATAGATCACCTTTGAAAACGCTATTACGGGACTGTTTCTTATTATGACGCATAAACATCGTACAAATTTATCCCCAGCCAGCAAACATTTATACGCATGTCCTAATTCAACTGTCACACTATAGAGAAAGCGCGTCATGATACGAACTCTTTTTGTCTGCACAGGCAATATCTGTCGATCCCCCACTGCGGAAGGGGTGTTCGCCGCCATGGTCGCAGAGGCGGGGCTACACACCGACATCGCCACCGATTCAGCTGGAATTGAGAGCTATCACATCGGCGACAAACCCGATCCGCGCAGCATCAAAGCCGCTAAAAGCCGAGGGTATGACCTTGAACCTTTGCGGGCGCGCCAAATCCAGCCTTCCGATTTTCAGAATTTCGATTTGATCCTGGCCATGGATTCGGGGCATCTTGCCCGTTTGCATCGCCATGCGCCGCCATCGGAGCAGCATAAAATTAGGTTGTTCCTGGAATTCTCGGCCAAATATCCCAACCAAAGCGTGCCAGATCCCTATTATGGCGACTGGGACGGATTTTTATCCGTTCTGGATCGGATCGAGGATGGCTGCGCGGGACTGCTGGCCCACATCAAGACCCGACTACTTTAAAAGATTGCGGGTCAGATACGTTGCGATGTCCGCCGGTTTGACCTTAAGAACTTTGGGCGTCGGAAGGTCATCCATGGCCAAAGCCACCAAAATGGCGTTTTCGACCGCAGGCACAGACACCTTCACAATTCCTGGCGCCCCCTTCAGTTTGGGGTAATAGGTGGGGTCGACCATTTTCTCCTTCTTGGCCAGGCGCTCCAGAATGGTTGCCTCGTCCAATTCAGTTTCTAGGGTCAACAAAACTTTCCAATCGGAAAATCCCGACAAATTCTCCACCGCTTGGGCCGGATCGCCCTCGTCAATGCAACCGACCTTATAGACATGCTTGCCCAAACCCACGTCCCCGGCCCAGTCTTGCATCCCTTTGCTTGCCGCCACATACAACGTCGCCATAGAACACCTCCATCTTCCCCAATGAAAAAGGCCACCGCTTGTTTGAAACGGTGGCCTTTCCCAAATTCGGATCGTCTAACGCTTCGAGAACTGCGTCGAACGACGGGCTTTGTGCTTGCCGTACTTCTTGCGTTCGACCACGCGCGGATCGCGGGTCAGGAAGCCGCCAGCCTTCAGCGACGGGCGATTGGCCGGGTCGAAGTAGGTCAAAGCCTTGCTGATGCCATGGCGCAGGGCACCCGCTTGTCCAGACAATCCACCGCCATTGACGGTGCAAACAACGTCGAATTGTTGTTCGGTGTTGGTGCATTCAAACGGCTGATTGATCAACATGCGCAACACCGGACGGGCGAAGAACACTTCGACGGCGCGGCCGTTGACGGTGATTTTGCCGGTGCCGGCCTTGATCCACACGCGAGCAACGGCGTTCTTACGCTTGCCGGTGGCGTAGGCGCGACCTTGCGCATCGACCTTGCGTTCGTAAACGGGACGGGCGGCGGGGGCAGCGGGAGTGCTTTGCAAATCAGCCAAGCTGGAAAGATCGGCCATGGCTTACCTCTTATTCTTCGGGTTCAGGGATGCGACATCCAGCACTTCGGGCTGTTGGCCTTCGTGCGGATGAGCGGAACCGGCGTAAACGCGCAGATTGCGCATTTGCTGGCGGCCCAACGGACCACGGGTGATCATGCGTTCCACCGCTTTCTCGATCACGCGTTCGGGGTGAGCCCCGCCCAACAATTGGCCGATGGAACGGCCCTTGATCCCGCCGGGATGATTGGTGTGCCAGTAGAACACCTTGTCGGTCAACTTCTTGCCGGTCACCTTGATCTTCTCGGCGTTGACGATGATGACGTTGTCGCCCATGTCAACATGAGGCGTAAAGGTGGTCAAATGCTTGCCGCGCAGACGATTGGCGACGATGGTGGCCAGACGGCCCAGGATCAGCCCTTCGGCATCGATCAACACCCAACGTTTTTGAACGTCCGCAGGCTTGGCGGAGTAGGTCTTCATGATTCCCCGATTTCCATGCCGGTTAAAACGAAAAGCCCCAGGGACCCCCCCAGAGCTAAGGCGGCGGAGTATGCCATGACTTTTTTGAGAGTCAACCACAAAAATCCCAGCAAACCCGAGGCGTCCAGAGGAGGTATCATACTACCTCGTCAGTATGACCCGCAAATCCGCCGCTTTGGCGTCTTTAAACAATCATTCCCCAAATCACGCGCCAATCTTGACGCCGCCACCGACTTCCGACAGGGTAGCGTCTTCTTAAATCACTCGTCACGAGGTTGGTCCATGAAGACGGTCGCATCCATTTCGTTCCTGGACAATCATAGCCTCAGCATGGACATAGAAGCCGTCCATCAGCTGGAAATCACCCACCCGATCGAGGTTGATACGGGGTTGTGGACCGCCAGCCTGTTGATCCGCGCGGATTCGGGAACGGTAGCCATCCAATTGCTGGCCGACGCCCCCGAAAAGCTGGCGGTCAAAACAGCGTCCCAAGAGTAAACGGCGACCAATTGAGCAAGCGCTCTATCCGCATTAGCGGACATTCCACCTCGTTGTGGATCGAGCCGGAATTTTGGGACGCGCTGAAAGACATCGCCAAGGATAAAGGCCAGGCCTTGAACGCCCTGGTGGCGGAC
>CAIYCT010000002.1 GCA_903924765.1 uncultured Rhodospirillaceae bacterium
CTGCGCTGGACTGATTGCCGCCACACTTATTTGCAGAGGACTCTCAGGATAGTCTTTACAGACTAGAGCGCTCTGCAATTAGGTTGCATCGCGCTCTTTGTTTTTACGAGCCCTCGCCGGGCGCGGGCTTCCGCCCGCTCGGTCGCCGCCTCTATGGCGGCAATCGCAAAGTAAGTACACCTTGCTCTAAACGGCCTCGGCGACCTGTTCCGAAGACATCTCCTCGTCCTCGGAATTTTCGCCGTCGGTTTCGGACTCTTCGCCGCCTTCGACCATTTCCCCTTGTTCATCGGTCTCGGACGACGCTGAGGCCGGGAAAGGACGACGCGGTTGCGGATTGCTTTGATTGTAGGCGTTCAACAGACGCAGGTAATGTTCGGCGTGCTGATAGCAGTTTTCGGCAGTCACGCGGTCGTCTTGAGCGGCGGCGTCACGCGCCAAAACCAAATACCGTTCCATGACTTGATGAGCATTGCCTCTGATCCGGCCATCGGGACCGTTGGAATCGAAAACCTGATTCCGTCCGCCACCGCCGTTGCCGTTTCCGCCCATGTGACGAGGTTTGCTGTTTAAATTCGAATTGCCGCGTCCTCTGGACCGTTGTTTCGGATGATTCACTGTGTAACCTATGCTTATAAAGGGTTGCCCTTGTTCCCCAAGCCACAAGCGTCCTGCTTGTAGACATCCAACACCAGCATCTGAGAAGAGTGCTAGGGTTTGAGGATAACGCTGAACGGCAGGCAACGTGGAGCTTGTCGCTCGACACCAACGGCCCCTACCCGTTCGACGAAGACACCCTAGTCCGTAACACTGATAATTCCAACAGTTTTTTAAAGACTAATCAGGATTTAGTGTGAAACGTCCGAATGATGCGGAGGAATGGGGCAACAGGATGCCCCCCTGAGACGGTCTCAGGGGTGTTTCATCGACCAAAGCAATCAGGCAGCCCGAACGGTGGATAGAAACTTAATCACTTCCGCTTGCAAGGTCTTGGCCTCGTTGGACAAGTCCTTGGCGGTGCCCAACACCTGCACCGCCGCCGAGCCGGTTTCAGACGCGACACGGGTTACCACCTCGATATTGTCGGACACATCTTGCGTGCCCTGCGCCGCCTGTTGCACGTTGCGAGCGATTTCGCTCGTGGCACGGGCCGTTTGGTTGGCTAGGTTCTTGACCTCGTTAGCGACCACGGCGAATCCCTTGCCCGCATCACCGGCCCTCGCCGCTTCGATGTCATAGGAGGTGATCATGAGCACGAAGAAATCCAGCAGCGCCCAAGCCTTTTCAGTCCGCGAGTTCTTCGCGCAGTTTCCTGATGACGATGCCTGTCTCCAGCACATAATGGAAGTGCGGTATGGACTGCGCCATGACTGCCAAGCCTGCGGGACGGTCGATGCGACGTTTCATAAGCTGAATGCCTATACCTGCGTCAGTGGGATAAACCCCAATAATTATCGCTATAATTATTAATAACTTAGAATATTCTGACAATACTTGAGTCAGCTGAACTGACTTAGCCCAAGCCACCCCTCACTCAATCATTACGGGACTCACCTCAATGGCTTTTGATCGTGCCGTTCGTCAATGCGAACATCTCTCATTCATGAAAAAATCGCATTAGCTGCGGCATTCTCAAGAGCGCAATGACATTAGATCGAGTCAGCTCTAGCTATGGAAACTGACACAGCGTTCGATCCCCGCCATATCCTTGCGGATGTCCAGCAAGGATAGGCCGCTTTCTTGACCGATGCGGGCCACATCGGAAGCCTGCCCCATCCCCACTTCGAACACAACAATTCCCGCTGGGGCCAACAGGGTGGCGGCATGTGGCATAATGTCGCGATAACAGTTTAAGCCGTCAGGACCGCCCGCCAAGGCCAGCCTGGGTTCCCACAGCGACACTTCCGGTTCCAGCCCATCGATCTCATCATCGGGAATATAGGGCGGATTGGAAACGATGATGTCGAAGGTCATGCCCGCCAAAGCGTCGCCCCAGCGGCTGTGAACGAAGCGCGCCCGTTCGGCCACCCCGCATTGAGCCGCGTTGGAACGGGCCACGGCCAAGGCTTCGGGGCTGATATCGACGCCCACGCCGACTGCGGCAGGATATTCGGACAGCAGCGCCAACAACAGGCAACCCGTGCCGACGCCCAAATCCAGGATATTGAAGCGGCTTGTCCGGTCGGATTGGTGATCCAGTACCGCCTCGATCACGGTTTCGCTGTCCGGCCTGGGGTCGAGGGTGTCGCCGGTCACAGTCAAATCCAATGTCCAGAACCCGCGCCGTCCCAGGATTTGACTGACCGGCCGGCGTTGAACCCGTTGGTCGATCAGGGTCTTGAACAGATATTCCTGGTCGGGCATCAGCAAGACATCCGTCCGCATGGCGACCATGGGCGTCGGCCATCCCATGACCGAGCCCAGCAACAAGCGGGCATCGCGACGCGGAGAGTCGATGCCGGCTGTCTTCAGCAGACCTTCGGCCGTGGCCAGAGCGTCAGCGACCGACGCCATTACTCATTCATCCATGGCCGCCAAGCGATCCGCTTGATCCTCCGCCACCAGAGCTTCGACGACTTCATCCAAGGCGTCTCCCTTCATCACTTCCTCGATCTTGTACAAGGTAAGATTGATGCGGTGATCGGTCACCCGTCCTTGCGGGAAATTATAGGTGCGGATGCGCTCCGAGCGGTCGCCCGAGCCCACTTGGGATTTGCGGTCGGCGGCGCGGGCGGAATCCTTGGCCTCGCGTTCTCGCTCATACAGGCGGGCGCGCAAAATTTTAAGTGCCGTGGCCTTGTTCTTGTGCTGGCTTTTTTCCTGCTGACAGGCCACAGCCAAGCCGGTGGGAATATGGGTGACGCGCACCGCAGAATCGGTGGTATTGACGCTTTGGCCCCCTGAGCCTTGCGAGCGATAGACATCAAAGCGCAAATCCTTGTCGTCCAGCTTGATGTCCACATCCTCGGCTTCGGGCAGCACAGCCACCGTCGCCGCCGAGGTATGAATGCGCCCGCTTGCTTCGGTCTCGGGCACGCGCTGCACCCGATGGACGCCGGATTCGAACTTGAAGCGGGCGAACACGCCGCGCCCGGTGATGGTGGCCGAGGCTTCCTTGACCCCGCCGATTTCGGTGGCGTTGGCTTCCAGCACCTCGAACCGCCAGCCTTTCAAGGCGGCGTAGCGCTCGTACATACGGAACAGCTCGGCGGCGAACAACGCGGCTTCGTCACCACCGGTCCCGGCGCGAACTTCCAAAATGGCGTTCTTTTCGTCGGCTTCGTCCTTGGGCAGCAACAACAGGCGGATGTCGTGGTTAAGCTTCGGCACCTCGTCCTTCAGCCGGTAATATTCTTCTTCCGCCAATTCCTTCATGTCCGGGTCGGCCATCAGGATTTCGGCTTCGGCCAATTCTTCCTTGGCCTTGAACAACGATTGAATGGAAACCACAATCGGCTCCATCTCGGACAATTCCTTGGACAGCTTGACGAAGGTTTGCGAATCCATGGCGTCGCCTTGCGACAATTGCGCCCGCACCTCGTCGTAACGGTACAAGACTTTATCGAACTGTTGATCCAGATTCATTGAACACCAAAACCTAAGTCAATACCTGTGAAAGAGGGCGAAGCTACTCCAACCGGAACAGCTTTTTCAACAGCCGTTCCATCGCTTCCCAATCTTCGCCCGCCGCAGCCGCTTCTTTCAAAACCTCGGACGGGTTGTGAAGCAGTCGGTTGATCAGCAATCGCGTGGCCTCGGAGGACGGCAAATTCTCGTCCAAAACGCCCAAACGCTGTTCCTCGAACCAGCGACGCAGATCGACCAGAATAGGAACAGCCTTGCGGGCGGTGCGCTCTTTGCCGAACGCCGCCACCTCTTCGGCGATAATGGCCCGCGCGGTCACCGCTGATTGCTCGCGCGACGACAGGCCTTTCAAGGCCACTCGCTCCAGATCGGCGAGATCGTACAGGAAGGCCCCATCCAAGCGATTGACCGCCGGATCGAAATCGCCGGGAATGGCGCAATCGATGAGAAACACCGGACGGCGACGGCGGGCCTTCAAGGCGCGAGCCACTCGATCGGCACTGAAGGTCACGGTCAAACCGCCCACCGCCGACAACACCAAGTCGGCCTGAGGCAAGGTTTCCGTTAATTGGTCGAAAGGAATCACATGGGCGTTCAATGTTCTGGCCAGAGTCTCGGCCCGACTGGCCCGGGGCGCCGTCACGTCCAGATGCCCCAACCCCGCCGTCAGCAAGGCCTCGGCCACCAGTTCGCCCATATCCCCCGCCCCCACCAGCACGGCGCGGCGGGAGGACAGGTCACCGTGCAGGTCGCGAGCCAATTGACAGGCGGCAGCAGCGATGCTGACCGGCCCTTCGCCGATGGCGGTTTCACTGCGCACCCGCTTGGCGGCGGACAGGGCCGCGTCCAAAATCCCTTCCAAACCAGACCCAATGGTTCCCGCCAGACGGGCCAACCGAGCCGCCGCTTTGACCTGCCCCGGCACCTGCGGTTCACCGATGATCAAGGAATCCAGGGCCGCCGTTACGATGAAAGCGTGCTCCAACGCCTCGTCGCCGGTCAACGTATAAAGGGGCGCGTCGTCGGAACGGCCCCGTAAAGCGGCGATTAAAAGGTCGGGATCACCCCCCCACGACCACGCTTCCACCCGGTCACAGGTGCACAGGATCAAAACTTCGGGCAGGTTCAGGGCGCGCAGGAAAAGCGCCGCTTCGGCATCGTCCACGAACAATTGGTCGCGAACGCCGACCGACGCGGTGCGGTGATTGGCCCCCACAATCACCAGCGGAATCATCTAGAGATGTCCTTTTAGCCGCTCGATCACTTTGTCCAACGGCACCTCATCCTGCGTCCCCGCATCCAAATCCTTGATGGTGACCGCGCTGCGGGCCTTTTCATCCTCGCCCATCAGCACGGCGAAGCGGGCGTTGGCCTTGTTGGCCCGCTCCATCCGCTTTTTGACGTTGCCGGAATAACCCAGTTGCACCGGCAGCCCGGCATCGCGCACCTTCTCGGCCAAGGCGAACGCGGCCAAATCGTCACCGAACGGAATCACCGCCACCGGTCGCTCCAGGGAGGCTTGCGCGCCCACCAGCATGGCCAGACGCTCCACGCCCGCCGCCCAGCCGATACCCGGCGTCTTTTGACCGCCCATCAGCTCGATCAACCCGTCATACCGTCCACCGGCCAAAACGGTGCCTTGCGCGCCCAATTGGGTGGTGACGAATTCAAAAGCGGTGTGACAGTAATAATCCAGCCCGCGCACCAGTCTTGGATTGACCACATAGGGAATGCCCACCGTGTCCAGACCGCGCTTCACCTCGTCGAAATGCGCTTGGCCCTCGGTCAGGCGCTCGGTGATCAAGGGCGCTTCGGCCACGATCTTTTTGTCGCCGTCATCCTTGGAATCCAAGATCCGCATGGGATTTTTCTCCAGACGGGTCTTGCTGTCTTCCGACAGGCTGTCGTGATGCTGGGAAAAGAAGTCCTTCAGATCGCTGGCATAGGCGATGCGGTCCCGCGTCGAGCCCAACGAGTTGATTTCCAGATGGATGTGTTCGGCGATGCCCAAA
>CAIYCT010000003.1 GCA_903924765.1 uncultured Rhodospirillaceae bacterium
CAACAGATAAAGCGGATGTCTCACTCATGGCTTGACCGCCACGCCCCATGGCAGCCGTCCGACCGGCACGCTTTTCAGGACTTTATTGGCGGTTACGTCGATGACCGAAACGTCATTGCTGACGCCGTTGGTGGTGAACATTCTTTTTCCGTCCGGGCTTAGGGCCAAGTTCCATACGCGCTGTCCCACCAACAGATAGCGTGTGACCTCCAGGGTTGCCAGATCAATCTCGGCCACCCGATTGGCCGGCCCCAGCGCCACATAGGCGGTTTTTCCGTCGGGGGTCAGCAAGATGCCCACCGGCTGCACGGTTTCCTTGGGGATGCCGTTGATTTGGAAGGTGATCTTTTTAGTAACCGTTCTGCTGGCGAAATCGATCACGCTGACCGACGAGCCGATTTCCGACGACACCAGCACCCGCGCGCCGTCGTTGGTGAACTTGGCAACGCGAGGGCGTGCGCCGACCACAATATTGTCTTCAACCTTATGAGTTTTCAGATTGATCACATGGGCCATGTTGGTGGTTTCGCTGGTATTGACCAACCAATTGCCGTCGGGGCTGAGGCCCAACCCTTCCGGCTCGACCCCCACCGGCACTTCCTCGACCACCTTGCCCTTGGTCACGTCGATTAGCGACACCATGTTATCGTCTTCGTTGGAAACGAACAAATGGATGCCGTCAGGATGCAGCAGAAGCAATTCCGGGTCCGAGCCCGATTGCATATAGCCGGTGACGGTGTTGGTCTTGGTGTCGAACACGGTGACGCGGTTGTCGTCGCTGGTGCAGATGAACAATTGGCTTTTGTCGGCGGATAGAACGATGCCGCGCGGACGCCGACCGACCTTAAACGATCCCACCGGCGTCAGGCTGTCGCCATCCAGGACGGTGATGGTGTTGTCCTTCTCATTGGACACATAGATGGTGTAGGCGGCGGCCGGTTCACTCAGCAAGGGCAGAACCGCCAGGGTCGAAAGCAAAAGTCGTCTCATCGGGCCATCCTTGTTGTCACTTCGCAAGCTTGCAGGTGGTGTCGGGCCGGTCGAAACCCAAGGTGTCCAGGGTGTCGAATTCATGCAAAAAGCCCGGCTGAGGCGAAAACGAGACCAGCATACGCGGGCCGGTCAGCAGGATTTGCTGGCGCAATTGATGATCCCAAACCCGGTAACTGGCTCCGGTGCCCATGAACGCGCTGATGGCGAAGTCGGGCGACAGGACAAAGTCGCGGACCTTGGCGACGTCCTCGGTCTTGAGGCGGGTGAACGCTTCGCCAACGGTGCGTACAGCCACCCAGGCGGCATAATCGCGTTCGGTCATCCAGCGATGGGCCACCCGTTCGAAGCGGTTGTGGAATTGGGTGGCGCCCCAGGCCTCGTTGGTGCGGTGCCAGGCGGTGGGAACCAGTCCTTGGGTGCCTGCCACCAATCGCGGAGTATAGGTGTGGTAGGGGAGGTATTCGCCAAACCCTTCGGCTTCGTCGGCCACGATCAACACGTCGTAATCGGGGCCTTGTGTGAAAACGGGGATGGTTTGCTGCTCGGACACGTTGCCGTCGTCGGTATGCTTGGACCCGGCGTCGAAGGTCCATTCTTTTTCGCTGACGATCTTGGCGTTGAAACGCTTGGCCGAGCGCCTGATGGCCTGAGCGTACAATTTGTCAGGCTCAGTCTTGCCCACCACCAAGAACCACTTGCTCCAGCGCATTTTGACCAGATATTGCGCCAGGGCGTCGGCCAGCATTGCGCGGTTGGGCGTGGCGTGAAACACATCGTCGCGGCAATCGGGGCCGCGCAGGGAATCGTCCTTGGCCTGGACGTTGAAGATCATCAGGCCCTTGGCCTCGGGCAAATCCGCCACCTGTAACAGCAACGGCGCGGGCAAGTCGGCGACGATGTATTTGTGGCCCGAAGCGATCAGATCGTGGGCGGCTTTTTTGATGTCGCCGCTTTCGGGGATCATCACCTCGTCCAATTTGTAATTCTGCTTCAGCAGGCGACCGGTGGTGTTGTTGTCGGCAATGCCTACCCGCGCGCCCATCAGACCTTGTTCGGTTATGGGTTTTTCAAGCGGGCTTAGGGATTCGAGCGGCTCGCTGTCAACGCCCAGAAAACCGATGGGAATTTGAATCTCACCGACTGCGGGCGGCGGCAAGGGAAGAGGTTTTGGGTCCGCCGCCAACACCGCGAAGGGCAGGATAAGTCCGGTAAGCGCACACAGAAAAAGACGCACGAGGGTACTCCCCGATTCTTGTTATCATTTGTTGCCAAACAGGATACATGAGGGAGAGCGATTTTATACATGTATTGTTTTTAATTTTTCCAAACAGCGAGAATGGTTCACCATAGGCGATAGTCAGTCGAAATCGAGGAAGAGATGATCTGGGCGGCGCATCGGTGGTTGATTTTGAGTTGGTTGATTGTGGCGACATTTGCCGCTCCGGCGGCGGCGGACGAGTCGTTGAAAATTGGCACGCTCAGGTTCGGCACTGCGTCGTGGGTGATCGACACCATGCGCGCTCACGGATTCGACAAAGCCCATGGACTGACCATCGAGGAAACACCGCTGGCCAACAATGAAGGCGCCAAGATCGCGCTGTCCACCGGCGCTGTGGATATGATCGTCAGCGATTGGGTGTGGGTAGCGCGGCAGCGGGCGGCGGGCGAAAAGCTCAGCTTCATTCCTTATTCGTCGCTGGTCGGGGCCATTCTGGTGCCCAAGGATTCCCCCATCAAAAGCTTGGCTGATTTGAAGGGGCGCAAGATCGGCATCGTAGGCGGGCCGTTGGACAAAAGCTGGATCTTCATGCGGGCCTTGGCCTTGCGCGATTTGCATATGGAATTGGATAATGCTGCCGAACGGGTGTTTGGCGCGCCGCCGTTGCTGAACGAACAATTGAAAGCCGGTCGCCTGGACGCGGTTCTGACCAATTGGAACTTTGCCGCCCGGCTAGAGGCCGACGGTTATCGCCGTGTCATCTCGGTCAAGGAGGCGCTGAAAAGTCTAGGGATTGGTGACCAGATCCCGTTGATCGGCTATGTGTTCCGGGAAGACTGGGGCAATGATCACGCCGCTCTGCTCAAGGCGTTTTCGGCGGCGACGCAGGATGCCGTGCATGTGCTGGACACCAAGGATGACGAATGGCAGCGCTTGCTGCCCGCCACCGGCGCAGAATCCCCGGCCATTCTGCTGGCCCTGCGCGACGGCTATCGTGAGGGCATTCCTCATGCCTGGGGCAAGCCTGAGCGGGCAGCGACCGCCCAGGCCTATCAGATCATGGTGGATATCGGCGGGCAGGATTTGGTGGGCAGCACGACCAGTCTTGATCCTGGGACGTTTTGGGACGGCGTTAGCTTCTGATGTCCTCACTTAAGATCCGCCTGCTGTCATTTCTGGGGCTGATCGTCATCTGGGAGCTTGCGGCCTTGCTGATCGCCGCGCCACGGATCTTTCCTGGTCCCTCGGCGGTTGCGTCCTTGTTCATGTCCGAAGTTCAGCATGGACGATTGTTCCATCATCTGGCCATCACCATGTTTCGGGTTGCCGCCAGTTTCGCCATCGCCATGGCGTTGGGGACCGCCATCGGTTTGGCCATGGGGCGGTCGGTGGTGATCAATGCCTTGTTCGACGGCTGGCTGATCCTGTTTCTGAATATGCCTGCCTTGGTGGTCATTATCCTGGCCTATGTGTGGTTTGGCCTGACCGAGGCCGCCGCCATCGGCGCGGTGGCGATCAACAAGATTCCCAGCGTCATCGCCACGGTACGCGAGGGCACAAGGGCCATGGACCGCAACCTGACCGAGATGGCGCAAGTCTACCGCCTGGGGTGGCGACGCACCATGACCAAGGTGGTGATGCCGCAATTGACGCCCTATCTTTTGGTGTCCACCCGCACCGGCTTGTCGTTGATCTGGAAGATCGTTCTGGTGGTGGAAATGCTGGGCCGCAGCGACGGGGTCGGTTTTCAGATTCACACCTATTTCCAGTTGTTCGACGTGGGCCGCATCCTGGCCTATAGCTTGGCCTTCATCTTGGTGGTGCAGGCCATCGAATGGGGCTTGCTGATCCCCATTGAACGGCATTTGAATCGGTGGCGGCGATGACCGACGTTGCCGTTGCCATCAAATCCAAAGTATTCGCCAGCGAGACCGGGCTGTCCTTGCCGGTGATCGAGGACGTGAATTTTCAGGTCCAATCCGGCCAGTTTGTATGTCTGTTCGGGCCGTCCGGCACCGGCAAAACCACCTTGTTGAACCTGATCGCCCGGATCGATGCCGATTTCGACGGACGCATCGACATTCATGGCTCGCCCAAAGTCGGTTATGTGTTTCAAGAGCCGCGCCTGTTGCCATGGCTGACCGTGCGGCAAAACATCGAACTGGTGGTGGCCGATCACCCCGATCTGAGCGCCGATGTGGACGAATTGCTGCGGGTGGTGGGACTGAGTGATTTCGCCAATGCCTATCC
>CAIYCT010000004.1 GCA_903924765.1 uncultured Rhodospirillaceae bacterium
AATTGCGGGCCTTCACCCGTCCAACGCCACCGCTCCAATGTGCGGTGACTGATGTTCCAGCGAGCTGCCAGCTCGATCTGGTTCAAATGTCTGATTGCCATCTTGTTCTCCTTAGGAATGCAACGCTTCCGAAGGCAAATTCGCGCAGATGGCGGGAGAAAAACTATGTAGCTACAGGGAGAAAAACCGGGAGAAATCGTGCTACGGCACGAATCCCCAAAGACCGCTATGAGACTTCAGGTAAGGGGCCAACTCATTCCACTTCTTGGTGCCGAACACACGCTGCAGGCTGCCGACACCGGAACAAGCCTCCGTCAATAATTCTTCGGCCCTAACGCGTTTCCCGCCCTCATGGTAGGACACCAACATCAGGATGATCTTAATGTGCTTGGCTGACCTGAAACAAATCACAACCGAACCGTTGATGGTCAGCCTCGTGCCATCCGGGGACAGGTCGATCGCTGAATCGACATTCGGCCGGTGCGTGCCATCCAATCTGGATGCCAAGATCGCGGGATGGATAGCCAAACCGGCGCTGTGATCAAGAACATCGCGGACGGAGACAAGCAGATGGCCAGGAAGAGAGGCCGGCAGCCGATCCGATGATGTACTGGTGAGCAACACGCGCATGCGCGTGGCAGGACGGAGTGTAGCCACATTGCCAATCTGCAGCCATACGGCAGGATCGTGAAGCCGTCGACCGAACCAGATGGAGACGCGCTCGGCCCTGCGACCGAGGCGGACATCGCCAATTTCCCACAACAGGTTCGGCACAAGGGCAACCGGCCCGGATCTCGACGACACGTCAGCCTGAACCATCAGGCTGGCCAGCAACACGGGGAAATCAACCCGGAAACGAACCAGCCGATCTTTCTCCACGGACACCCATCCGGCAGAGGAGCTGAAGTAGCCCAAACCGCTGCCGGGCGACAAGGTCAATGTTACGGGCACATCATCGTGATCGACGAGTGATGCCGTTGCCGCCTCTTGGTCGTGGGGATTCAACAATCCGGACTGGAGTATCTGCTTCGCCGCCTCCGCGAAGTAATCGGCCAGTACCGCCCCGGAAATGACCGCATCTTGCGTCTCAACGACGGAGAGCAGCAAATCCAGGGCGGCAGTGGAAAACGGAGCCGTGGGATCAGGCATCACGCAGAATACCCCAGCGGCGCAGGTACTTTTCACCAATCAACTGCTCACGCTCGGTCTGATCCTTAAGATTGCAGCCGTGCGGCATGGTGATGGTAAGTGGCAGCGTGCGGCCCCGCCGCGACTCTCCGGTAGGGTGGAAACGGATGGTCAGCTTAGCCTGGGTAACGACCCACCCGCCCGCCAAGGGATCGGCGCCACCAAACCGGTCGCGAGCCATGTCCCATATGGTGCGGTCCGCCTTGCGCAGGCACTCCAGTGTCACCCGTTCCCCGACGCTGTCGAGGGGCATCAGCCGGAGCTGCCGGACTTCTACCCCGGCAATTCCGTCGTCCAGGTCGTTCGGGAAGGCGAAGGGATGCTGAAGGACAGACAGGTCGTACCGACGGAAAGGCAAACGTTCCTGCTGAAATTCGATCCCCAGCAGATCCCGCGCCATAAAGCGAACCATGTCCTCGCGGCTTTCACGGTCATTGGCGACCACCTCAATGACGCCAGTTGCCGACTCGTAAGTCAATGCCGCCTCAAAGACCGGACGCTGCGGCCGACGAACCAGAGACCCATGATCATCGAAGGCCAAAGTATCGTCCGGCAGTCCCTCGCGGTAAACAACGACCTGGACCAGTTCGCTGTCATCCCCCTCGAACGTCGGCCGATGGCGATCGAAGATATCGACGTGAACGTGATTGGAGACAAAGTGCTCGCGGATCGCTTGCTGAAATGCCGTCACGGAACCGGCGTCCCGCCGCAATGGCATACCCGGCGTGCCGATGAACCCGTCCCACATGCGGCCACGACGGCGTTCGTCGGTAAAACGAACCTACTCGGCCCGCAGAAAGGCGGTCGGGTCATTCAGAAACAGCCACAGTGCACGGTCGTGGGCGTTGCCCAGGCCATCCAACCGAGTCCGGTCATCGACCACACTGTAGAGGGCAGTCTGCCCTGCTTCATCGGTCATCTTGGTGACGCGCTCGGCATTGCTGCGGACCCTAGCCAAGGCCATGCCATCCATCTCATCGACGGCCTGCAGCAGGGATTGGACGACTTCAGGCTCCGGAGCCAACCAATTGACCGGCTGGGTTAGATCGACGGCCTGGTTGGCGAAGAACGCCTGGAGGGAAGGAACGGGGGTATTACGGATCAAACGAATCAGCACCGGCATCGGAGGTCTCCTCTATGGGGTTGGCGACCACATGCCCGACGGTTAGAGGCACGTAGTCGTTCGATCTATATCGAACACCCGCGTAAATCTCTTGTCAAGCACGTTCTTGTTCGGCATATATCGAACAATGTTCCCAAGCGGATTCCTGGGAGAGAAGATAAGATGGCAACTACATTGGGTGAGAAGATCAGACGGCATCGTCAGGAAAAGGGCTATTCCCTTGACAAGCTGGCCGACATCACCGAGTCCAGCAAGAGCTATATATGGGAACTAGAGAATCGGGACACACGAAAGCCCTCGGCTGAGAAGCTGACCCGAATTGCCCAAGCACTGTCTGTCACCACCGACTACTTGCTGGACGAATCTG
>CAIYCT010000005.1 GCA_903924765.1 uncultured Rhodospirillaceae bacterium
AGGAGTCCATTATTTTTTCTTCATTTGAAAAATGGAGTGCCGCATAGTCCCTTAATTCTTTGGCGACTGTGGCGACGGAAGTTGTGTCGCTTCTCATATCCTCCAGAGTGGACTGAAGTTTTTTCATCAGCTCGAACAGTTTCAAATGTTCGCAATCGATGGGTTCGTGCCCCGTAAAGATGGCATCTGTCCACTCGATAACAATTAAATCGTCTGAATTCGGTAAGTCCACGATTAAATTGTATTCCTATAAAGTAGGTGAATGCAAAAAACGGCGCTTCTGTTTTTTAATTGTAACAAACCCCGTCAATTGATCAAGCAATCTAAACTTGGCAATCTAAACTTGGCGGTTGCGCACAACGGCAGGGGGCCTTGCATGTTCGCAAAAGCTTCACCCGTTGGCCTTGATTGGCTTGTTAATGTTGGTGCCGTTATAATTGCTGGGGTATGCGCAATGGCTGAATGGCATGAAGGTTTGTCCGTCGGGAATGCGGCGCTGGATGACGACCACAAAGCGTTCTATCGCGCCTGTTTGTTGCTGTCGGAAGTTGGGAATGAGGGGCTTCACCAATCAATTGTCCAGACGGCGATCTTGCTTCTTAAGGATTATTTGACCGGACATATCTTCCGTGAGGAAAGTGCGATGCGACGGGCTCAGGTCCCTGACCTTGAAGAGCATGTCAATCAGCATGTGAAATTTGAGATTCTTCTCCGGTCGCTGATTTCTGAATATGAAAGCGGCAATCTGGGGGCCTTGAACAATTTAGTGGTCGTGGCCAAGGGCTGGCAGGACTCCCATATCGCCGAGATGGATTTGAAATATAAAAATTTGATCGTTGATGCGGATGTCGACCCACGTCCGTTGGGTCTGTTAGCTGCCGAGCTCTATGAGGGACCTGACACTGATCCAATGACTGTCGTGCAGTAACTTAAGCCGTTAAGTGCGTGATTTTGCCTTAAGGGCACGACCAATTCCCGTAATGCCGCCAATGCCGCGTTTGCCCAAACGCCATAGTCCGGAAACCAGGTCTTCCACCGGAACGTCTTTGGGGGGGAGCGGGGGGCGTGACACTCGCTCGACGGGGGGGCGGGGAACCACGTATGGTTCGCCCACGATTTTTTTGGCCATGGTCAGGGTTGCCCGCTCGCTACGCCCAATAAAGCCGAACAGGCGATAAGCCACCCGCCGACCTTTCCCATCCAGATTGGCGTAGGTTCCGCTTTTGATGGCGCGGGCTGTGCGTTTGCCCGTTGATGTCTGGAAAAAACCCAGAAGCAGAATGTTTTTGGTCAGCCACGCGCCAAAAAAGACCAAAGCCTGAACGATTACACCCTTGGCAGCCAGGCCCAAGGCGACAAGGAAAAAGGCGGAAATTAAGGCAACGATCATCCGGTCAAAACTTTTTCATACAGTGAATTGGGGGATCATATCGTTAAAGATCCCAATTGGGAACCTGCACCCGCAAAGCTCTGGGTAAAATCTTGAAATTGAGAGGCGGGGACAGGGAGACAATTTCTCCGTCGATGGACACGATCAGACAGGGTTGACGCCCCTGGATTTCAATGTGGGTAGATCGGGATGCGGTCAGTTGCGAGTTGCCGACCCATTGCCCCAGCAGGGCTTGCAAGCCCAATTCACTCACGCTGAGTAGCCGTGGGTCTTTGGCAACGTAAAGGCCCAGCATGCCGCCATCCAGACGATCGCGCATCAGAAGCAACGGCGGCCCGTCACGGCATTCGTTATTGGTGACCATCAGAAACGGGGTGTCGACCTGTGTTGCCTCTCCATCAACACATAGAGAGAGGGGCAGGGACATCGGGGACAAAGCAACCTCTTGCAAGCCCGAGAGCATGCTATCCCAGAAACTTGAAGCTTTGGCCGGGCGCAGTCTGTCGCGTCCGATGATGTAATGGGGCAAAATTCCCAGACAACACCAAATCATGAAAGGACGACCATTGATGCTGGCCAAATCAATGGTCGTGGGATGGCCGGAAGCTATGGCAGTTGCCGCCGCTATGGGGTCAAGGGGGAGGCTCAATTGACGGGCCATGTAGTTCATTGTCCCCATGGGTAAAATTCCCAGGCATTTATCTGCGCTAAGAAGATCCGGCAATGCTTTGGAAATGGTGCCGTCTCCACCGCCGATCACGACCATATCCACGTCCGGGGAGGTGCAGGCGTGTCGGATATCCCTGTCCAGATGTTTAGGCTTGCTGAACGTTACTCTTCCGTGATGTCCGGCTGACTGCCAAATCGCCAGCAGCTTTCGCTCCAGTTGTTTCGGCGAGCGTGCCCCCGCTTCGCCGGACTGAGTATTGATGATCGCATGAAGGCGCACGTTGTTTCTCTATGGTCTTGGGAACATACGGATCAGCCATTCCCCGGCATCTTGATGCAGCCGGGACCAATTGTCATGCAGTTCAACAATACCTACGATGCTTGCGGCCATCAGCAGGAACAAGCCAATTTTAAGCAGACTGTTATTGGGGCGTGACGGATAGAGCGCCATAAAATCGATCACTCCCTCCCTAGTGATAAAAATCTAACGAATGGTGCCCCCGCCATTCGTTAGATTTTTATCACAATTCAATAGGTGAGTGGGCCTCCTTATCCAGTCGCTTGGGAACCACGCGTCTGGGGAGGACCACTTGATGAGGTGGAAAACAAGCGGGGCGTGCCCATGCATTATGGAGGGTTGACAGGAGCCACTTTTTTTCCGTTTAATGATAATCATTATCATGGTTTGTGATGAGCTTAATGACCTAGGGGTGTCGTTGCAATGGGAACTGTGCATCAAATAACTCCAGATTTGACACTGGCCGATCTTCGTCCCGGCCAGCAAGGTGAGATTGTGAAGATCGACAGCGAGGACAAGACCTTCAAACGCCGCATGTCGTCGCTGGGGGTGATCCCCGGCGGTCCGGTGGCGCTGGATCGGTCGGCTCCGCTGGGGGACCCTCGTATCTACAATCTGATGGGCTATAATCTGGGACTGCGCAACGCCGAGGCGCAAATGATCCATGTGCGCCTAAAGTCCTAAAGCCGCTTTCCGACCTTCGTTCTGGGGATTTTTATGACTTCATCCGTGACCGTTGCCTTGGTGGGAAACCCCAATGCCGGAGTGACCAGTCTGTTCAACGCGCTGACCGGGGCCAACAATCCCGTCGCCAATTATCCCCGCGTCACCACCTCGTCCGCCACCCGTGAGATTACCCACAAGGGTGTGGTGCTGCGCTTTGTCGATGTGCCGGGGATCTATTCGGTGAACTCCCAGGCCGATGATGAAAAGGTTGGGCAGGACTTTTTGTTGGACCAATCCCCGGATGTCATCGTCAATGTGGTGGATGCGGGGCATTTGGACCGCCATCTGTTTTTGACCACCCAGTTGATTGAAACCGGCATCAAGCGGATTACCGTCTTGAACATGATCGACGAAGTGCGTCGGCACGGCACCGTCCTGGATACCGAGATGCTGGCCTCGGCCTTGGGCGCGCCGGTGGTCGAGACTTGTGCGCTGAAGGGCGAGGGCGTCGATGTTCTGCTGGACACCATCGTCGCCCAAGTGGCAGCACCGGCAGCGGACGCCATCCGTTTGCACTACGATACCCATCTGGAAGCCGCGATCGTCCGCATTCAAGATCACCTGGCCAATCTGCATCCCCAGGAGCTAACTCCGGCACGCTCACGGTGGCTGGCCATTAAAATTCTGGAAGGCGACGATACGATCATCAATCGTGAAAGTGATCACCCGGAATTGATTGCTTTGGTGACCAAAGAACGGGACCATCTGGCCCACGAACATGATGAAGACGCCGCCACCATGCTGGCTACGTCTCGCTTTGCCTTCGTCAATGGCTTGCTGCGCGAAGCAAGGCAGCAGCATGACGATCCCGACCAGCGTTTCAAGCTGACGCGGATTTTGGACAATTTCTTCCTGAACCGGGCCTTTGGACTACCCCTGTTGTTGCTGATCATGTGGGTGATGTTTGAAACCACCTTCAGTCTGGGGGCGGTGCCCACCGAATGGATCAAGTCCGGGGTGGATGCGCTGACCAAGTTTGTCGACGATACTCTGCCCGCCGGGATGTTCCATGATCTGGTGGTCAACGGGGTTTTGGCCGGGGTGGGCGGGACCATCGTCTTTCTGCCCAACATCGTCATTCTGTTTTTTTTCATGGCGATCTTGTCCGGCACCGGCTATCTGGCTCGCGCCAGTTTCCTGATGGACCGGGTCATGCACAAATTCGGGCTGCACGGCACCACCTTGATTCCCATGGTGGCCGGGTTCGGCTGCAACGTTCCAGCGGTGATGGCGTCGCGCATTATCACCAACAAACGCTCCCGCCTGATCGCCATTCTGATCTCGCCGTTCATGAGCTGCTCGGCCCGGCTGCCGACCTTCATCCTGTTTGCCGGGGCGTTCTTTGCCGATCTGGCCGGGACCGTGGTGTTTGCCATTTATATGCTGTCCATCGCGTCGGCCATTCTGTCCGCCGTGGTGCTTAACCGACTGATCCCCGGCAGCGGCAGCGATGCCTTTGTGATGGATCTGCCGCCCTATCGCCTGCCCACCCTGCATTCGGTTCTGCACCATATGTGGGACAGCGCCCAAGGCTTTGTCGCCAAGGTGACCGGGGTGATCCTGGTGGGGTCGATCATCATCTGGTTCTTGCAGGAATTCCCCAAGGACGTGGCCTATTCCCAGGATTACGATGCCGGGATCGTGCAGTTGGAAGGCCAGCCGGACGGAGCCGACAAGGACGAAGCCCTACGCAGCCTGAAAGCCGCACAGGCCCAGGAGAAGCTGGAAAAAAGCTATATGGGCCGGGTTTCCATTGCCGTCACGCCCGTCTTCAAGCCGTTGGGGTTCTCATGGCATGAATCCTCGGCCATCATGACCGGCTTCGTCGCCAAGGAAGTGGTGGTGGCCACCTATGCGGTGATCTATGCTCAGGACAAAGGCTCGACCGGCTGGACCGACGCCATCAAGGCCGCCATGCCCACGGCCACGGCGGTGGCCTTCATGATCTTCACTCTGCTGTATGCGCCGTGCCTGTCCACCATCGCCATCATTGCCAAGGAAAGCGGCAGTTGGAAATGGGCTGCGTTCTCCGTCGCCTATTCCTTGTCCTTCGCCTGGCTGTTGGCTTTGGCCGCCGTAACAATCGGTCGGCTGTTGGTTTAGGGCCGGGAAGGCATGCAAAACATCCTTCCGGCGGTGACGCCCATCCTGCTTTTGGTCATCTCCAACGTGTTCATGACCTTTGCGTGGTATGGGCATCTGAAGTTTACCGACCGGCCGTTATGGCTGGTGGTGGTGGCCAGTTGGTGCATTGCCTTCATCGAATATTGCTTCGCCGTACCCGCCAATCGCTTCGGCCATAGCGTCTATTCCACCGCCGAGCTTAAGACCAACTGCACGCCGACGAACAAGCATTAAATTGCGTCTACGAGCCAGCATTTCTATACTTACTGAGAAAATAATTTTTTTCTCTCCTACCTATAG
>CAIYCT010000006.1 GCA_903924765.1 uncultured Rhodospirillaceae bacterium
ATCGGTCATCTCTATTTGCTAATGACAGACGTGATTCGCCCCTCATCTTGCCTTAATCCACGCCACCCGCCATCTGCCAACATTCTTGCAAATGGTCCCGAAAGAAATTTACAACCCGTTCGTCCAATCTGCCTGCGTTGAACATGCCGTCCACAATGGTCATGACTTCGGCAGAGGGAAGTGATGGTCGATAAGGACGGTTTTGAACCAACGCTTGAACAATGTCGGCAACCCCGATAATCCGAGCTTCGAAGGGGAGTTTTGCCCCGGAAAGTTGGAAGGGATAGCCCTCGCCGTTGATCGTTTCATGATGGAATGAAGCCCATAACGCAATCGTGTCGTCGCCAAAAAGCCGATAAAGGATTTCATAGGTATCGTAAGCGTGACGTTTCATGGTCGGGCGCTCGACAGTGGTCAGGGGGCCGGGCTTTTCCAAAATGGCGTCGGGAATGCGCAGCTTTCCCAAATCATGCAGATACCCGGCGATCTCGATGCCTGCGCAGGTCTCCTGATCAATCCCCAGCCCCTCGGCGATATACCGCGACAACTGGGCGACACGGACCGAATGGTCTGCGGTAAAATGGGATTTCGCATCGATGATATGGGCAAACATGGTGGCGATAGAACGCAGATTGTCTTGATTGATATCGAGCTTGCTCCCCAGCATGGATTGCTCGCGAATATGCATTTCAAGCATCTGCGGGTCTAAACTGAACCAGAAGGCCTCGCTGTGGCTGCATTTATCCAACGCCTCAACCATCTCGGGGCAGAACAATCGACCGCTGTATTTTCTGATAACGGACAGAAACTGTTCACGGTTATCAAAGGCTTCGGCTGGGCCGTAGGCGGCCCTCAAGATATCCAGCCGGTCCACCAGAAAAATGATGTTCGCCATTTCGGCAACGTCCTGGGACACTTGTTTTTTAGGCAAATCCTCCCAACGCGTATGGTGATACCGGATGTAAGGAGCCATGTGGGCGAACAAAGAGACTTCATTGAGATATTTCTCGCCTCTTTTGCAATGATTGTCCGCGTTGCTCCATTCCAGCTCGGTAACAAGATTGCCGTGCTCGTCAGTGGTGGAAACGCCGCAATCATGCAAAAAACCAGCATAAAGAAGTGTCTGCCTGCGATCTTCGTCCCACCCCAACAATTCGGCGACGCGAACAGCCATGATGCCGACGCGCTTGCCGTGCATGACATCGTCGATACCGACAAAATCAAGACAGGATGAGAGGGCGTCGATAGTGCGGAATAAGCTCATACGGTACGACATGGCAATCCTCCGTCAGTGGGTCTTATAAATGGGGGGGATTGCCCTCTTGATTGAAGTGCGTAGGCTCCTCAAAATTCCAGGCCACGTCGCATCCCCCATGCGCATATGCCGCAAATATAAACAGCTATATCATCCAACTTAACAAAACATATGATGATAATAGTTTTTCCTGATTCCGTCCATATCACTATCCATATATTGAAAATAGATACGACTAAATATCAGTGTCTATCGAAGTGTCTGCTTCAGGCTCTATTCGTCTCCAAAGACGACATTCCGCTCCGGGCACAATACTGACTTTAGCCACCGCACGTTTCCAGACAGACTCGTAGCGAAACACCGGACCGGGACGGGCATCCGTTAGACAGCGACATCCAGCTCAAATCACGTTGAAATCCAAAGGAGCCGACAGTTGAAACAGCACCAGGCTGCCCTTGTCGGTGCGATGGGGGCCATGGGGCACGCCGGGTTGGGCGTAGAAGGATTGTCCAGGCCCATAGACCTTGTTGTCCTCGATGAACTCCCCTTCCAGCACGTAAGCCGTTTCGGCGGCATGGGTGTGGCTGTGCTGTGGGACGACGCTCCCCGGCGCGAACCGGTACAGCATCAAATGCGCGCCTGTGTCGGGGTCGGTGGACAGCAATTTGTACGCGACCCCGGTAAGCTCGGTTTCGGTCCATTTCAGGCCATTGGCGTTGACTGATTGATCATACATGATATGGGCGCTCCACGTTCAGACGTCTTGCCCCACAACAACGCAAAAACCAGTCCAAACGGGACAGGACGCCCCCAGACTCACAACGCCTTGATATGATTATCATTCGCAAAAGGATGGATAAGAGTCGTTAAAGAGCCCTCGTACGAAAGCCGGATAAGGCTGTTTGATATTCAGACGGTCAAGCGCGCTGCGTCCGCAACAGAGTGATGCTTATTTGCTATTTCAGTTTTCAAGGGAGATGCTCCATCGCTTCTTGGTATCCTCCAGAAAGCGGCCATTCTTGCTCATCCAGTCATTAAAATCGGCGACCACCTCCGGCTTGGTGGTTGTGGACATCATGTAGGCCCCTATCTGGTGCGGCAGGTCGGGATCGTATTTCAAGCCGTCCGGCTTGTGGATGGTATTGGTTAAAATCCACTGAGCCGTCACCACGCTGATAAAACCGCCATCGGCCCGCCCCGACATGACGTACCGAACCAGGGAAATGCCGTTGAAATTATCGTCAAGGGTTATGTTTCGACCTGCCAGCCGTTGAATTTCATAAGGCGGCGTGAATCCGGAAACCATAGCCAAGCTTTTGAGTGCCCCAATCCCTACTCCCGCATGTTGCGGCAAAACCATGATCCCGTCGGTATAGTCGAGCACCGGATTTGAATAGGTGATTTTCAGATCCTTTCGGGCCGAAAAAAGCCATTCGGGACTATCGGGATATTTAAGGTCAATGGCGCCGTCGAACAACGCCTGATACAGCCTTTTGACCGAGAGCGGACGGTAGATGATTTGATAGCCGCGATCACTGGCGAATTTGTTAAAGATATCGGCGGCGGCGCCCACATAGACGCCGTCGATCCAAGCGGCATACGGCCGATAATCCATATCTTCAACGCCCACAAGAATGGTCTTCAACTGACCCGCTGAAGCCAGGCAAGGCGTTGCTATAAAAATTGCAAAAACAATGCGATATAGAATATTTCTCACAAGCCGCACCCTTAGTCGTCGGAATCGTAACGGAGGTCGTGGGTAACCACGCCGACGTGATCGGCGGGCGGTTGCAGCCAATCCTTATGGCGAAGGGTTCGTTTGGTGTCCAACAGACCTGATTTCCAGTGGGAATTCATGCTGATTTCCGAGAATTCATAATCCTTGGCATGAACGATACGGTCCTTGCCGTGATAGATCAGATGGACGATGTTCATCACCGAATCGCACGACAGTTCTTGCAGCAGCTTATAATCGTCACCTGTCCGTTTTTCCGGCGGCAAATTGGCCAAGACATAATTGATTGCCCGGCGCATATCGTGGGATTTTTTCAATTGGTCGGTGGCGTGGCGGGTTCGGCTGGAGAAGATGATCTGTTTGCGGCGTTCCGCGACCTCGGTCATTTCCTTGGGTGAATCGCCGTGAGCGTCCCACAGATCGACCTGGAAAATCAGCATGGAAACGCGCGGCTCATGATCGATGACCCAATTGAGCGGAGTGTTGGACACCAAACCGCCATCCCAATACAGCTCGCCGTCGATTTCGACGGCGGGAAAACCAGGTGGCAACGCGCCGCTGGCCATGATGTGCTCGGGCCGAATGGTGCGACGATGATTGTCGAAATAGACGAAATTACCGCTGCGCACATTGACCGCGCCGACGCTTAAGCGGGTTTCCTTGGCGTTAATGCGGTCGAAATCCACCAATTCCTCCAGGGTCGATTTTAAAGGACTGGTGTCGTAGTAGCTGGTGGCCTCGACCGAACCGGCGGGCCAGAAATGCGGCGGCATAAAGCGCGGTTTGAAAAAACCGGTCTGACCGGTCAAAATCGACAAGGCCGAACTGGCTTGGGCGAAGAGATTGCGCCCCATATCGCCGCTTAAGATCGGCTGCTTTTCAAACAACGACGCCGGACCGGTCTTGGTGGAAATGCGATCCCAAAATTGCGCCAGCCGCTCGACCCGCTTTTCCGGCGCATTGCCAGCGATGATGGCGGCGTTGATGGCGCCGATGGAAATGCCAGCCACCCAATCGGGAAGCAGGTCGAATTCGTCCAAGGCCTCGTATACCCCGGCTTGATAGGCCCCCAGAGCCCCGCCGCCTTGCAGCACCAAGGCGTAATGGGCGTATTGCTCCCTAAGCCCTTTGAACCGGGATTTATAATCGGACTTGAGGTTGCTCATGGCGGATGCGGCCCTTTATTGTGCAAAGGCCGGAGATTAGCCATGGTTGACGTTCGACGCCGTTAAGTTTTTATGGCAGCTATCTTAAGGCATTAACGCTGAAACCTGTTCCAGTTGATTTTCCGCCGCCAAATCCAGAAGGCGCACCAAAACGTCGGCTTCTTGTGCTCCGGAAATGGCAAAGCGATCATCGACCACCACACACGGCACGCCCGAGACGCCCAAGCGATGAACGCGCGCGTTGTCGTTCATCACAGAGGCGAAGTCCAAGTCAGAATACAGATATCTCGCCATTTCCATTTCATCCAATCCCAACTCGGTACCCAACTCGATCAAATCCTCGATCAAGCCAATATCAACCCCCTCGCGGAAATAGGATTTGAACAGGGTGTCGATTACCGGAATGGTCATGCCTTGCCGCGTGGCGAACTTGATCAAACGATGGGCGTGAATGGTGTTGGGCATACGATAGATGCGGTCGAAATTGAATTTTATCCCCTCGATCAAACCCGCTTCGGACACAGCGTTGTTCATCCGGTTGACCCGCGACGGCCCGCCCAATTTGCGTTCCAAATGGGATTGGCGATCCGCTCCGCCCCTGGGCATTTCGGGATTAAGCAAGAAGGACGTGAAGCGCACATCGACATGCAATTCGGGGCGAAGCTTCAAGGCGCGGACCAAACGCACTTTGCCGACATAACACCAGGGACAAACGACGTCGAAGAAGAACTCCGCCTTCATTCGCATCTCCGCGTTTATGGGAGCGAAGCGATCAACGCGCCCAGGGTCTGCTTAAGATCCATCAACGCTTTGATCATATCTTCGCGATCCTGCTTTTGATCCGCTGGCGGGTTCTTGCCGTTGGGAATATGGCGCAAGCACTCCAACGCCGCAGCCGCAGTCTTACGCGCCAGCACGTTGCCCGGCTGCGGCATAGCCGAGATTTCGTCAATTTCCTGTTGCGCGTGAAACTGAAAAACGTCGGTCAAGTATCCGTCGATCAAACGCCCGCCCTGATGCAAGCGATTGGCCAAGGGCGCGTCGAAACCGGAAAGCTGCCCCAATAGGCTGGAGACGTACAAACCGATGGTCATATCGCTTAAATTGCGGCCTTTGTCGGACTGAGCGATGTACCCGTCGATATTGTTCAACATGCTCGCCAGATAACTTTTGGTCTCGGCGGCCTCGTCTTGTTCGTCGGTCAAGGACGGCAATCCCTCGGACCCAACCGCCCCATGGGCCATACAGGCCGAAAGCGTCAGCATCATGACCGAGATCAAGATTTTAATAAGTCTATACATACTCGGACTATATCATGCCCAACCAAGGCGGCAAACACACAAGTCCAGAGGCAAAAGCCCATTTGCAAGGCAATCCCACACAATGCGAAGCCCACAAATGCGGCAATGCAAAAAAATCAAGCATATACCCCCATCACGGATTGCTTTCATGCCACGGGGTTGTTAGGATTCTAAGTTAAGGACAGCAGAAAAAAGCGAGATGGCATGGCGTTTGACGAAATGTGGATCGGCGACGATCAAATCAGTCCCTCCTACCGCGCCTATCAGGGGTGGTTGAAAACCGTCAGCCCAGAGCTATTGCACCGCAAACACGATGAAGCGGACGAGTTGTTCCGACGTTTGGGCATCACCTTCGCCGTTTATGGCGATGAAGACGGCACCGAACGTTTGATTCCGTTCGATCCCATACCCCGCATTTTGTCCGCGTCCGAATGGAAGCATCTGTCCGACGGATGTTGTCAGCGCGTTCGGGCGCTGAACGCTTTTTTGCACGACATTTATCACGA
>CAIYCT010000007.1 GCA_903924765.1 uncultured Rhodospirillaceae bacterium
ACAGATCCAACAAATCTTGGCCGGGGACCGAGGTCCAATAGCGCTCCAGCCGCACCTGCCCGTGTTCGACGATCAGGCAATGGCCGGGCGGCAGTTTCTTGATGCCGTTGATGGGGGTTTCGTCCCAGGCATGATATCCGCGCGCCAAGAATCGTCTCAGCGCGTTTCGGTCCAACCGCCACTGGCGTCCGGGCAGCCCCAGCAGAGCGCCCAGTTCCGAGGCATAGACCAAGCCATGTTCGTCGTGAGCGTAGTAGAGCGGCTTTTGACCGGCCGCGTCGCGCATCAGCACATGGCGTCCGGTCGCACGATCGTGCCAGGCGGCGGCGAACATGCCGTCGAACTTGGCCAAGGCGGGCAATCCCCATTGGATCAGCGCCGCCAAAACCACTTCGGTGTCGGAGTGGGTCGAGAAGGTCTGGCCGGTGGACCGCAATTCCTCGGCCAGTTCCAGGTAATTGTAGACCTCGCCGTTATAGACCAGGACGTGGCCACCCAGATGGAAGGGTTGATTGGCGCTTTCGCTCAGATCCAGGATGCTAAGGCGGCGATGGCCCATATACAGGCCGCCTTCGATCCATTCGCCTTGATGATCGGGACCGCGATGGGCCAGCGACGCGGTGGCGGCCCTGGCGGCGGCGCCATCGTATTCCGTCAGCGCTTGGTCAAAGCGCATCATTCCGAACAGGCCGCACATCCCTTATTTACCCTTATGCAAATTCTCGGTCTTGGCGCACCACATGGGTTAAACGCAAGGGCTCGGGAAGGTCAAGCAACGTGTCGAAATAGTCTTCTTCTTTCAGATTGCGCCAACAGGCCCATTGATCGGCGACCGCCTTTTGCTTCTTGCCCAGCAACAGCAGGCTGGCGGCGATGATGTAGTCGCGGATTTGCCGGGGATTGGCGACGCGGGCCAGCATTCGCATCACCGCCTTGGGGCGGATATAAAATTTGCGGAAAGCGTGGCGTTCGAAGTCGTAAATCTCCTTGGCGGTGATTTGCGGTTGATTGATCAACACCTTGCCTTGGCCGTAGGAGTACCAGTCGCTGTCGTCCAGCCAGCCTTTCTCGGCCACGTCGTTGTACAATTGCGTGCCGGGATAGGGCGTCAGGATCGACAGTTGGAACAGATTGATGTCCAGGCCGATGGCGAAATCCAGGGTTTCCTCCATGGTCTGCCCGGTTTCGCCCATATTGCCGATGATGAACGAGCCGCGCACCTCCAACCCGGCTTGGTGAGCCAAGCGGATGGTGTCGTGATAGCGCGCGCTGTCGATGGGTTTGCCGATGGTGGCGGCCAGGGTGGCGCTGCCGGTTTCGATGCCGATCAGCACCTGATGGCAGCCAGCCTTCTTCATCGCCGCCGCCATTTCGGCAGAGAAACAATCACCGCGCACATAGGCGGTCCAGGTGACGCCCAGATTTTCCGCCGCCAGCAACTGGCAGAATTCCATCACCTGCTTTTTGTTGACGGTGAAGGTGTCGTCATAGAACTGGATTTGGCGGATGCCGTAATGCTGATGCAGCAGCTTGATTTGGGCGACCACCTTCTCGGGCGAGCGGTTCCTGAGCACCGTGCGGGCGGAATTGCAAAAATGGCAGCGTCCCGGACAGCCCCTGGTCATCAGCATGTTGATGGCGGGCAGATTGCGGTACGACCCCATGGCGGGAAAATAATGGTCGAAATTGACCAAATGATAGGCGGGAAAGGGATAGCGGTCCAAATCCATCTCGACGTCGCGGGGCGGATTGTGGCGCACCACGGTCCCATCGCGCCACGACAGACCGGCGATGTCGGCGAATTCCTTGCCATCGATGACTTCGCGCATCAATTCCTCGCCGTCGCCACGGGCGATGGCGTCAAACGACGAATTCTTCAGCATGCGCTCGGGCATGGATTCCGCGTGCACGCCGCCCGCGATGACGACGCAATCGGGCACGTCTTGCTTGCAGATCCTTGCGATCTTGTGGGCGGGGATGGACATGTTGGTCAGCACCGTCATGCCCACGAAGCGGGGACGCAAATCGCGCAATTTGGCCTGAAACTCATCCTCGCCGATTTTCGAGGCGTGGATGTCGATCACCGCGACTTTATAGCCCACCTGTTCCAGATAGGCGGCGATGGACAAGATCCCCAACGGAGGCAAGGTATTCTGCAACATCGCCCGGTCATCCAAAACGGGCCAGGGCGGATTCACCAGCAGGCAGTCAATGCGGTCGCTCATCGGGGTCTCCAAGATTTGGCTGCAAAGTGCAGGTCTTGTCTTGCGCAGTCAAGGGAATGGTCGTCAGTTCTCGTCCAACCGCAGCAGGTCGCGCACGAACGCGCTGTCCTGCGGCGTAGGGAGGCGACACAGCTCGAAAGTGACGATGGTCTCCCCCGTCTTGGTTCCGCACAGCAAACCGGCGGATGCGATCAAGGACGTGGTTTGATCCAAATATTCGATGGGAACCACAATATATCGGACCTTGGCGGTTGCCAAATTTTCTTGCAGCCGCTGCGCAAGGCGCTCTTCTTCGGGCGAATCCAGGGGCGGAGTGCTGTGGCCGGGCAAAACGTAAATGGCGGGCAGAACCGGCGCCTTGTGGGCGAAGGCGTAAAACCATGGCGACAGGCCGGCCAGATACACATTGCCGGGAATATGGTCGAGCGTCTCGCGGGTTTCGCGGAAATTCTTCAGGAAATCATGGGCGCTCTTGGGCGGAATGTACTGAATGTCCTTAAGATCGGCCAAGCCGGTCGCGCCGCGCGCTTGCGTCAAGCCTTGCTCCAATTCTGGACCGTAAGCGGCGGCGCGGGTCTTGATCACGATGTGATGATATTCGCTAAGGTCGATCAGCAAGAAACCGGCGATGGCCATGGTCACGGCAAACCCCGCCATGCGAGCGGCGCGAAAATCCGGGATGCGCTCCAAGGCCAGATGCAAATGGGCCAAGGCCAACACGATCAAGGCCACATGTCCGGACCATTGCTGATGAATGGTCCAGAAATGCAGCAGCGTGACGACGATCAGACCGATGGCAGTGGCCAAGGGAACCAAAGCCGGTTTGATTTTGTGTGCCGATCGCGACGCCAGGAGTTCGCGGCCCAGCGTCAGAATCAGTCCAAAGGCCAGCGCCAGGACCAGATTGATGGTGGCGAAATGGGCGTTGGTGGCCACTTTCAAGAGTTTGATGCTGCCCTGACCGGCGCGCGACGCGCCCAAATTGAGCGGCAAGGTGACGGCGTAATAGACGAAATCCCGGATGAATCCCGGATGGACCAAGCCGACCAGTCCAAGCCCCAAGACCATGGCGGCAAGACTCAGCGCGCCTCCGGCCACGGCCCACGCCATCATCTTGGGCGGATGGGTCAAGAAGACCGGCAACAGAACCAGGGGGAAGGCGTAGGCCGGATTGATCTTGGACATCACCGCCAGCGTCAGCAACAGTCCGATCAGCGCGTAGCGCCACACGAACGATCTGGCGCCGCTGGCCCGCGTCAGCCCTTGTTGAACCACCATGGCGGCCAGCAGGAACAACAGACTGTGCTTGTCCGGCTGGGGATAGCCCATGGGGGTGTAGTAGGTCAGCGCGCTGGCGAAGGCGTACAAAAAGGCGGCCCACCACGCCAACCCCGTTCGGCGCACATAGACCAGCACAAGCATGGCATACACGCCGTTGAACAAGGCGGCATGGGCCACATAGGCCATCCACGACACCCCGAACAGTTTGAAGATCGCCCCTTGGATCAAGGCCTGGACATGGGCGTAGGTGACGAAATAATCCAAGAACGGCAATTTGCCGTTGGCCACCAGCCAGCCGGAATAAAACACGATGTCGGCATCGTTGAAAATGCCCAGCAAGCCGTATTTAAGGCAAATCAAACAGGCGAAAACGAACAGCAACAGACTGAAAAATCCGATGGCGATTGTGCCTTTGCGACCGGTTGGCATCAAAGCGGTTCCCCTAGATGTCCAGCTTTTTGAAAAGGGCCCAGGGCAGCGCCTGGATCAGGGACATGATCCCGATCCACCAACGGGGCAGATAGACGGACCCCAAATCCTTGCCCATGTTGGCGACCATGGACTTGGCTGCCTCGCTTGGGTCCAGGGCGGGGAACGGCAGCTTTTGACCGGCGGTCATGCGGGTTTTCAGATATCCTAGGCGGTAGAACTGCACTTTGGCGCCATTTTGTCCGGCCAAATAATGGCGAACCGAGTCCGCATAGCATTCGAAACCGCGCTTGGCGGCGGCGTACACCATGTTGTTGCGCCGTCCCCGCACCGCCGCCACCGATCCCGCGCCGATGAAATTACCGGCGGGGGATTGAGTCAGATCGGGCAAGAACACGTTGGCGATGCGAAGCGGCGCGGTAAAATTAACCGCGATTAGGCGGTCCAAATCCGCTGGCGGCATAGGACCTTTGTCTTTGTCCAGCAGACTTATTCCGGCGATCAGCAGCAGATTGTCGATGGGTCCCAAGGCGGCATGAACCTTGTCGCGGAACGCTTCTGGGTCGAGCGTGGTGATGTCGGCGGCTTCCACCGTGACCGATACGCCGTAGCGCAAGGTCAGATCGGCGGCGATGGGGGCAAGGTCGTCAAGGTTGGACGATACCAAAAATAGCTGGTCGCCCCGTTGGGCCAATTCCTCGGCCAGTGCGCGGCCCAAACCCGCAGAAGCGCCTATTACCACTGATTTCATAGGTCCAATCTCCGGGATAAGGCGGTGACGAAGCGTCGTGAGGGGTCATAGGTCCGCAGCCGCTCGCGGAAGGTGTCGTAGTCGCCATATTGCGCCCGCACCGTTGCCATGGACAGGCGAGAATCTTTCATCACGCTGGAAACGGCGCCGAATTCAACGTTCAACCCATCCAGTTCGGCCAGGAACGCCAGCGAAGACAGTGTATTGGCCACGTCAATGGTGAAGCTGAGGCCCGCGCCGTCATAGCGCAACAGGCTCTGCTTTCCGCCAGTGAATGCTTTTAGCGTCGTCAGCATGACGGGAACGCCGTGTTTTATCTGACAGAGCCGCCAAGCCTTGATGTACTCGGCGAATTTATCGCGCTGCATCAGAATTTGGCTTTCGATAAAGCCGTCGGGTCCATAGAACTTGAAATAATTTTCCCGGCCCAAGGCGGGCCACAACACCGCCTGCAATGGAGTCCGGACCTTGGTTTGTCGCAGATTGCTCCAACGGTACAGGTGATTGATGACTGGCATGGTGAGGCGGTTGAAGGCGGGTAGCGGCAGCGCCTGGGCGGGATCTAGGCTTGGAGCCTTAAGGTCGTCCGTTCGTGCCGTCTGATCGGTGATCCAGCGGGCCGACGTGATGAATCCGGCGCCATCTTGATGATTGGGCGTGGAAAAATCGAACCAGCCATAGGCCATGTCGGACGTGTCCGCCAGCTGGGCCAAAGCGACGGCGCCGTCCTCGATGGTCGCGACGGCGCTGTGAACCATGATCATCGCCGTTCCGGCCAGGGGAATCAGGGACAAGGTTGCTGTGACGATGATCCCCGTCAGTCCCAATCCGCCGACCGTCAGGGTGAACAGGTCGTCGCAAGGTGCTAAAGCAACCATGCCATGATCTGGATGCAACAGCTTCAACCCGGTCACGTGACGTCCAAAAGTGCCTTCCCGGCCATGATTTTTACCGTGCACGTCGGCGGCGACACAGCCACCCACGGTTAAGGCCGGATATCCCGGCTGAACCGGAAGACACAGTCCAAGCGGGGCCAAAAAACGGTGCAGCTTGCCCAAGCTGATTCCAGCCTCCACCGTGATGGAACGGACCGTGGGATCAAACGCCAGAATGCGGTCGAATGCGCCCAAGCAGACCGAGGTCGCGTGAGACTCGAACGATGCGGCGACATAGGACAGTCCGGCTCCTCGCGCGGCGATGGGACCATCGGGAAGGTGATCCAGCTCCTGATAGCGGTCAGGTTTTTCTATCCGGCACGACTCAGACAGATGTCGATCCAGACTCGCCGTCCGAGACGTCATTCAGTCAATTCCGAGCTGGCTTCGTCATCAATGGCCAGATCAAGGATCGAATCGATTCGCTTGCGGATTTGGTGATGCAGGATGAAGTCGCAAACGAATCCGGTGAAAAACACGAACACGCCAAACAGAAAAGCCGTCAGCGCGATGCCCAACAACGGACGGTTGACCACCCGGTATTGCACGCCCATGCCCAGCCAATAAAAGATCTGGCTGGAGAAAAACCACGTCAGCACCAGCATGGCGGGGCCGATGATCGCCACACTGACCGTGCCGAAAAAATGCAACGGGTTCAGGCTGTATTTATGCACGAACAGCAGGGATAGCAGGTCGAACAGTCCATGGTAGCGGAAGGTCGGGAATTTCGACACGCCGTATTTGCGCGGATTGTTGGTTACCGCGATCTCGGTGACCTTGAAGCCCGACAGATGAGCCTGGAGCGGAATGTAGCGATGATATTGACCATAAACGCACAAAGTCTCGACCACTTTGCGGCGGTAGGCCTTCATACCGCAATTCATGTCTTGGAGATCAAGCCCGCTGGCACGTCGCACCGTCAAGTTGTACAGGCGCGATCCCATCTTGCGAATGGCGGTGTCGTGGCGGTTTTGGCGCCAGCCATTGACCAGATCAAAGCCCTCGTTGATTTTGTCCAGCAGACGTGGGATGTCGCCGGGATTGTCCTGAAGGTCGCCATCCATGGTGATGACCACCTGTCCGCGCGCCTGCTTGAACCCGGCCATTAAACCCAATGACTTGCCGCAATTGCGGCGCAAGCGGACAAAGCGGACGAACGCATATTGGCGGGCGAGGTCTTGCAAAACCTGGGGGGTCGCGTCGGTGGAACCGTCATCGACGAACAGGATTTCAAATCGATCCACCGCACCCATCTCGTTAAAGACTGTCGCGACCAGATCGACAAGTTCGGGGATGCTTTCCGCCTCATTGAAAACAGGCACTAAAATGGATGTTTCGCAGGGCATTTGGCTCAGGCATTCCAAGTTTTTTTCATCCTAGCCATTCTTCGAGGCATGTCAATCCATAGGA
>CAIYCT010000008.1 GCA_903924765.1 uncultured Rhodospirillaceae bacterium
TAAATCCATTGGGTGTTTGAATGGCCATGACAGACGGTTCCTTCCCCTTAAGGGATTAGTCGTTTTTAGTTTCAGAGGACTTGCCTTCGGTGACGCGCTTGACCGCCGAAACGGCGGCATGCGCGGCGACGGCGGCGCCGACGACGGTGGCGGCGGTTCCGCCCACTTCGTCGGCGTTCTTCTCGACTCCGAATTGCTTGATGTTGGTCAGACGGTCATAGAAGGTGCCCTTGTCCCAGAACCCTTCTTCCGAACAGCCGATGCAGCCGTGACCGGATTGGATGGGGAAAGACACCCCGCCGTTCCAGCGCACCGTCGAGCAGGCGTTGTACGTGGTCGGGCCCTTGCAACCCATCTTGTACAAGCAATAGCCTTTGCGGGCGCTCTCATCGTCCCAATGCTCGACGAATTGACCGGCGTCGAAATGCGGACGGCGATAGCATTTGTCGTGAATACGTTGGCTGTAGAACATCTTTGGACGGCCCTGGCGATCAAGATCGGGCAGACGGCCAAAGGTGGTGATGAAGGTGACGACGCCAGTCATCACTTCGGCGATGGGCGGACAGCCCGGCACCTTGATGATCGGCTTGTTACGAATCACCTTGTCGATGGGCGTCGCTTGGGTGGGATTGGGCTTGGCGGCCTGCACGCAACCCCACGAGGCGCAAGCGCCCCAGGCGATGATCGCCGACGCGTCCTCGGCCATCCATTTCAGCTTTTCCACGAACGGCTTGCCGCCGTCGATGCAGAACATGCCGTCTTCGTTGAGCGGCGGATTGCCTTCAACCGCCAGAATGTATTGGCCTTTGTACTTGGCCTTGGTCTCGGCCAAAATCTCTTCGGCCTGATGACCGGCGGCGGCCATGATGGTGTCGTCGTAATCCAGCGAGATCATGGACAGAACCACATCCTTGACCAACGGATGGGCCGAGCGGATGAAGCTTTCCGAGCAGCAGGTGCATTCCAAACCATGCATCCAGATCACTGGAACCCGCGGCTTGGTTTCCAGCGCGTGCGCCATCTTGGATGCGCCAGCGGCGCCCAATCCCAGACTGGCGGCAGTCAGACTGCAAAATTTCGTGAAGCTGCGACGGGAAATCCCCTGACGGCGGATCACATCGTAAAAGGTCTCAATGGCGGCCATGCCCCCTCCCCCTTTGCTTGTTATGGCGTCCATCCCTTGAGGTCGCCGATTGGGTGGTAAATGGCAAGAACTGGGCCAGTTTTAACGACGCGCCTAATGCCTTGAATTACAAAAGTTATTGCGCCGCACCCATCTTTCCCAAGTGCAAGCGGGGTTTCCAGGAGGTGGAAAGAAGGTGGCTAGAGGGTTTGCGACCACACAGGGTCATGTGCCCCTATCTCGTCATAGCCGAATCAAGTCCACTGGTGTCCGGTTTAAATTTGTGGACAAGTCGCACGGTGTTGATTCTACTCGTGTTCAGACGTTGGCGCGTCTCCTGGACACGAAAATGGAGCAACACCGTGCGGCATAAGAATAGCGTTTTTCACGATCTGATAA
>CAIYCT010000009.1 GCA_903924765.1 uncultured Rhodospirillaceae bacterium
GTCGTTCAACACCACCACATCCATGGGCCGGTTGACGCTCAACATCCTGCTCAGCTTCGCCCAGTTCGAGCGCGAGGTGATCGGCGAGCGCATCCGCGACAAGTTTGCTGCGTCACGGCGCAAGGGCATGTGGATGGGCGGGGTGCCGCCACTCGGCTACGACGTGGTCGCCCGCAAGCTGGTGGTTAACGAAACTGAATCCGATCTTGTGCGGCACATCTTCGACCGCTTTCTCAAGGTCGGATCCGCCACCCTGCTGGTGAGAGAATTGAACGAGGCCGGTTATCGAACCAAGTCCTGGGTCACCCAGGACGGCAAGAACCGGCAGGGAGCGCTCTTTACCAAGAACTTCCTCTACAAGATGCTTGGTAACCGGGTCTATCTCGGCGAGGCCGTCCATAAGGGAGAGGCCTACGCCGGCGACCACGAGGCCATCATTGACCGCACCACCTGGGACCGTGTCGAGGCGATCAAGACTGACAACGCCCCTCGCAAGCGGGCCAACATGGCGCGTGCTACCACACCCGCACCGCTCAAGGGCTTGGTAATCTGTGCCCATTGCGGCCGGTCGATGACGCCTAGCCACACCCGCAAGAAAGGGCGGCTCTACCGGTACTATACCTGCATGAAGGCGATCAACGCCGGCCACCAGTCCTGCCCGGTGCGAAGCATTGCCGCGGGGGAGATCGAGTCGGCGGTGATTGGTCAGGTCCGAGCCTTGCTACGCGCCCCTGAGATCCGTGCTCGGGCGGAACGGATGGCGCCGCAACTGGCCCCCGCCGACCTCCATGCCGCCCTCGACCGCTTCGACACGGTATGGGATGAGCTTTTCCCCGCCGAACAGGCTCGCCTCCTCCAACTGCTGGTGGAGCGGGTTAGCATTTCGCCCGACGGGGCAGACTTGCGCCTACGCGCGGAGGGACTGGCCAGCGTGGTTGCCGACATCACGGCCCAAGCCAGTGAACGGAGCGCGGCATGAGCGGCGTTAGCATCAACACCTTCACCGTCCGGGTGCCGCTGAAGCTGAAGCGATATGGCGGCCGCAAGTTGGTCATCGTGCCTGATGGGGGCGGGATTCCTGAGCGGCCCAGTGCCAGACCGGACGACACCCTGATGAAGGCTCTGGCTCGCGCTCATCGCTGGAAGCGCATGCTGGAAGCCGGGCAGGTGGCATCCCTGAACGAATTGTCCGAAGCCGAGAAGATCAATCCGTCCTATCTGTCCCGCATCTACCGCCTGACCCTGCTGGCTCCCGATATCGTCGAGGCCATACTTGATGGCCGCCAGCCGCGCACCCTGCAACTGGCTGATTTAATGGGCGAATTGCCGGTGGAGTGGGCTCGCCAAAGAGAAATTATTTTCTCTCAGATTTGACTGTGACCGCTACTGTCACCATCCCCCTGCTTATTCATGATGAGAATACCAAAACTGCATTCTGTGGGCGCCCCCTACCTTCGGTAGAATTCTCTCTGAATCAGCTGGCCATCTTGAAAAATTTTGAATATTCTACTCCATGCTCTGCACTGGAGAAAATCGGCTATGCCCGAAGATGAGATCATGACCGTTCGCAGTGTGGCGGATTTCCTCAAGGTCACTGAACGAACGATCTATCGTTTGGCGGCAGAGGCGCAAATTCCGTCTTTTAAGGTCGGGGGATCGTGGCGGTTTCGCCGCTCAGATCTTGAAGAATGGATGGCAAAGCAGGCTGACCGCTCGTAGGGACGTATTCCCGACCGAGGATTAAGGGGGGATGAAGAATGTTGGGTCTGGAGCTGCGCGAAGAATTCCGAGGTAAGCGCCTCAAGGGAACGGCCATTGAGCTATCGAATGAAGCCAACACGGGCGCGACCCAGATCGCGGCTAAAGAATTTCTCCAGATCACCTACCCGACGCACGACCTGCTGAAAGGTATTGAAGCGGTTGGCCCGAATCAGGGCCGTCCGGTGGTAGTGATTGGCGAGCGTGGCCTTGGTAAGTCTCACTTGATGGCGGTGCTATACCACGCGGTGAACGACGCGACCTCGACTGGCAATTGGCTGAACTCCTGGGCCTCCATGCTAGGCGACCCGCAGATCGGCAAGATTGGCCTACGCTCCGGAATGGAGGTGATCGGCGAGAGCCTTCACCGGCAACGCTACAAGTTCCTGTGGGACTTGTTGTTCGAGCGCCATCCCTACGGCACCTACATCAAGGGCAAATGGGAAGGCATGGGTGCGGCCAAGACCGACATCCCTTCCGACAAGCTGATTCTTGAGCTGCTGGAGAACAAGCCGACTATGCTGCTTCTGGACGAATTCCAGACGTGGTACGACGGCCTGACCAACACGAAGCAATACCCTTGGAAGAACTGGGCGTTTAATTTCATCCAGATCCTTTCTGAGATTGCAAAGGAACGACCTGACTTATTGGTGCTGGTGATTTCGGTGCGCAACGGGGGCAGCGATGCCTACCAACAGGTGCATCGCGTCAATCCGGTTGCCATTGACTTCAAAGCGGGCGGTAACGCAGAGCGCATCCAGCAGGATCGTCGCCGGATGTTGCTGCATCGCCTCTTCGATAATCGACTGCAGATCGCGAATGGCACGATTGAGGCGTTGGTCGCTCAGCACGTAACGGAGTACTTCCGCTTGCTCGCTGTTCCTCCCGCCGAGCAGGATCGGAAACGCAGTGAATTCATCGAGTCCTGGCCCTACGCCCCGCATTTGCTGCGTCTTCTCGAAGAGCAGGTGCTGATCGCAACTGACGCGCAGGAAACGCGCGACATGATTCGCATCCTGGCCAACCTCTACAAGAGCCGTGGCGAGGTCGCTCCGGTGCTTACGGCCGCAGACTTCCGTCTGAATGACGATGCGTCAGGCATCGCTGCCCTGCTCGATTCCGTGTCTAATGAGCATCACCGCACGTTGCGTGCGAAAGCACAGCAGAACATCATTTCGGTTACTGAGGCGGTTTCCGGCCACGCAACCCATGCCCCGCACCTTCAGGAAATCGTAGGCGCATTGTGGCTGCGCTCGATTGCCGTCGGCAACCTGGCTGGCGCCGAGCCCGCGATTCTGCAGGTTGATATCACGCGGAACAAGCCCATCGACGATAATGCATTCCAAGTCGAACTGGCGACCATCGTTGAAAACAGCTTCAACATCCACCAGGAAGGCCCCCGATTGGTTTTCCGCGAGGAAGAGAATCCGCGGGCCAAGCTGATGGCCTGCGCGCGCAACGACAAGCTGTTCGCCGATGGTTCCGACCAGATCCAACTTGCCAAGCAGGTTCGCTATGTGATCAGCGGTACCGACGAGGTCGCGAAGACATTCCGTGTGATCGCGTTACCGCAATCCTGGCAGACTGACCCGTGGTCAACACTCGACGAAGCCGAGCATCCAGATCGATGGGATGACCGTCTGCCCATCCTGGTGCTACCGGAAGAACCCGACAACATCGACCAGCGCCTTGGCCGCTGGCTCAAGGATCACTTGCAGAAGCGCCGCAACACCATACGATTCCTGTTGCCGCGATCCGGCTCGTCGAATGCATTCCAGGATCGTGATCTGCTGATCCTGGCGCGCGCCGAGATGAAGGCGCAGGAGTGGAGCGGCCAGAATCCTGAGTACAAGAAGCTGCACACCGAATTCCAGGGGGCGTTGCGCGATAATCTGAAGAAGCGCTTCGATCGCTTTTCCGTGCTGCATCGCTGGAATTTTGCCGATCCGAACCAGTGCATGTTCAGCGTCGAGAGCCTGAAGAAGCAAGGCGCGCAAATTCCCGAAGGCATCGAAGAGGCGTTGACCACTGACCTGTTCGTTCCCGAGGACTTTGAAGACCTCGTGCGGGAAGCAGCCGCCGAAAACTCGGCCGTAGGCAAGCTGCTGCGCGAGCTTCAGGAGCCTCGTCCGGCGGGTCAGGACTGCATCCCCTGGCTTGGCGAAACCGCGATGAAGGAGCGCATCTTGCGCCTGTGCGCGCGGGGCAAAATCGCCATCAACCTGCGCGGCCTTGAATACATCCAGACTCATCCGGGTGAAGACGAGGAAGCGGCGTGGAAACGCCTGCGTCCAAAACTCTCCTATACCGGTCGCCAGCTCGACGAGGTGTTCCTGATGGAACCATCGGCGGTGCCGACCACGGGTGGAACCACGCCTCCCGCACCCGCGCCACAAGCACCTGCTGGCGAGGGAGGTGAAGGCTTATTTGGTGACGGAACATCGCCGCAGCCAAACCCCAATGGCGGTGACACACCAACCGGGGGCAGCACGCCTCCGTCTGATGGCGGGATCTTCGGTGGTGGGGCCACGGGCGCTGGCGGCAAGCCTCGCATCCCTCTGAGCAACCCGGCCACCTCGCCGCTGAATCTGATCGGAAAGCTCGAAGGCTGGGGCATCGGCCCCGCCACACTGGTGGCGGAAGTCGCGATCAAGGTGTCTGCGGCAAATGGCGCCCAGCTCAAGGAACTGCTCAAGAAACTGCCGGACGGCATGACCTTCGAGCTCAGCCTTGAGAAGGAGGACAGCTAATGGCGCTCGACGCCGGGGTACTGCACAGCCTGACCAAGGGCACCGCCGAGGATGCGTGGCGCGTCATCATCAACAAGGCCGTCGAGATCGCATCCAAGTCGCTGGCCGCTGGCAACGCGCCAAGCGAGGTCATCAAGCGAGACCGCGAAATCGGTGCACTCGATCACTTCCTGTCGTCCAGCGGCTGGGACCTGTGGCAAGCCTTCGGCGACACCGTCGAACGCACCTCGGATCGTCTCGTTCGCTGGTGGTCCGAGCCCTACAGCGCCAAGGCGGTGCTGATTCTCGACGGCCTGTCGCTGCGTGAATTGCCCTGGCTGCTGCAAGGGGCCAAGGAGCGAGGCTTCACACTCCACGACGTCGCGGCCAACGCCTCCGAGCTGCCCGGTGAAACCAACGAATTTGCCCAGGCGCTGGGATTCGGCAGCCGCAGCCAGCTTCAGAACAACGGCGGCGGCCTAGCGCACCGGCTTGTGCCGGCACAGACAGAATGTGTCGACATGCCGTGGAGGGATTGCCAGGGGTTGATCAACGGAACCCCCAACTGGGTGTTTTGGCATCACTGGCCCGACAGCAAGGTTCACGATGGCGCTGGCGCTGGCCAAGGACTCGACACGCTGACCCGCGACGCCGCCGACCAGCTCAGCAGCGATGACTTCTGGGCCTTAGTCGAGCGATTGGCCACCGGGCGGCGGCTGGTCATCACCTCCGATCATGGCTACGCCGCCACGGGCTACTTCCCGGATGCCGATGGCGAGGTCGGCCAGTTCCTAAAGAAGACCTTCGCCAGCGGGCGCAGCACCAAGGGCGCCGGAGAGACTGGACCGTTCGTGCCGCCGGTAGCCCTCCAGATCAACAGCCCCCACGGCGCTCACCTCCTGGCCGTTGGCCGGTGGAAATGGAAAAGCCAGGGCGGCTACCCGACGCTGACGCACGGCGGCCTCTCGCTGCTTGAGGTGCTGTCGCCCTTCGTCGAGCTCACGAAATAAGGAACGCGTCGCATGGCAACCAAGAAAGAACTCCTGGCGCAAGAAGTCGCCAAGGCCGTCGGCGCAGGCAAGATCGTCGCGCTGGAAACCGTTGATTTCAACGACCCGAACCGTCCCCTGACCTGTCTGGAGGTGGACTTCCCGATCTTGCCGGTCAATCAGGTGGCGATCATCGAAGGCAATGCGGGCAAGCCAATCTACCAAATGTCAAAATGGTGGGCGCGGCGTCGTTCCAGCGTATTCCGTGCGATGTTGATCGCGGCAGCCACTAAGGCCCCCGAGGACAAATCGCACGCGGCCAAGCTGGTGTGGGACAACTACTATGCCAACCACCAGAAGAAAGGCGCATTCAAGCATCTGAAGGTGGCCGACATATTCATGGGCGGCGGCACCACCTTGGTTGAAGGCTCCCGTCTTGGGATGCAAATGGTCGGCAATGACCTGAACCCGGTCGCGTGGTTCGTGGTCAAGCAGGAACTGGCCAATGTCGATCTGGAAGAGGTGAAGCGCCTGCTCGCCGACATCGAGGCCGAAGTCAAGCCGCAGATCATGCCGTACTACTATTGCGATGGCCCGAACGGTGAAAAGGGCACATGGACGCATGTGCCGACCAAGCGGGTGATGCCTGCCGCCTTCAATCCGCTCACCCTGACCCCAGAGCAGCGGCGCGAGTACACCTACGAAGGCCCCGAGATCATCTACACCTTCTGGGCCAAGCACGGCCCCTGCCAAGTGACCGGCTGCGGCCACCGCACGCCGATCATGACCAGCCCGGTGATGGCGGTGAAGACGCTTACTGTCAAACATTGGGAGCATTCCTGCAGCAATTGCGGCGAAGAGTTTCACGTCGAGGAAAATGCCGCGCGCATGGCGCCCGATGTGCCGTTGTACGTGGCACCCTCCGAGTACCCATTCTCCGTGCTCGACCGCAAGAGGGGCGTTGTCTGTCCGCATTGCGGCCACAGCGCGCTCGCGAATCTCGGCAAGGGTAAGAACAAGAAGGTGGAACTGAGCCTGCTGGTGCATCCGCAGTGGCTGGCGGGTTCGCCCAAGCAGGACGCAAACGGCCAGCCCTACGGCGGCTCGGCACAGAACGATGTGGCCGCGACCACGCGGTGGGACAGTGAGCGCGCATCCAAGATTCTCCTGTTGGAAGTGCGTGGCACACTGCCGGATGAAGTGACCTGCCCGGAAACGAAGATCACCTTCGCGCCGGAAAATGGCACGGTGCCGAAAAAATCCCACTACGCCTGCGCAGCATGCGGCACGGTGCAGGATGTGTTGACCACCATTAAGGCCACCAGCAAGACGGGGCCGATGGCTGCCTACGCGGTGCAGGGCTACGCGCCCAAGCGCAATGCGGCGGGCAAGCCTTACAGCGGTCGCTTCTTCGCAGCCTACGGCACAGCGTACGCCCGGCAATACGACACTGCGTTCGCTGAATGGAAAGCGCGCAAGGATACTGACCTCAAGGACTATTGGCCGCGTTCCGAGCTGCCATATGGTTTCATGACGCACCACCTACAGGGCGGCGTCCCGAACCACGGCTTCACCCACTGGTGGACTATGTTCAATCCGCGCCAATTACTGGTGCACGCGCAACTGCTCAAGGCAATTGTCAACGTCGGGAACTATGACTGGCAGGTGCGAGAGTATGTGCTCGGTGCTTTCCAGAATTTTTTGCGCAATCAAAATTCGCTCGCGTTCTGGCACATGAAACTCGACAAGTTGGCTCCAGCCATGTCGAACAGCAACTTCCACCCCAAGAATAACGTTGTTGAAGTAGGTGTCTTTCCGCCAATGGGCTATGGCCCATGGTCGTCCACATTTGAGGTTTTATTCAAAGGTGGGGAGTGGGCGAAAACACCGTGGGAGGCCGTCAGTGCAGAATATCTAAGTCGGCACGCACCGAGCATTGCAGGTGAGGTGTCTGGAAAGAGCGAAAAGGTGCATCCCGGCGATCCCTTGCGCGGTGCCGAAACGTATTGTGGCTCGTCCACCGATCTGGCCCAGCTTGAAAGCAGCAGCCTCGATCTGGTTATCACCGACCCGCCCTTCGGCGGCCTCCTGCACTACTCGGAACTGGCCGATTTCTTCTATGTCTGGCTTCGTCTCGTACTCAAAGGAAAATACCCGGATTACTTCAGCGCAGAGTACACGCCCAAGTCTCTGGAGGCCGTCGCCAACCGCGCCCGCGAACCGGAAGACCCGGACGGCTTCTACCAGCGCCTGCTTACCCAGTGTTGGCGTGAGGCGCATCGCGTGCTCAAGCCCAGCGGCATTCTCGCCTTCACCTTCCACCATAGTGAAGACGAGCCATGGGTGGCGGTGCTGGAATCGCTGTTCGACGCTGGGTACTACCTGGAGGCTACGTATCCGATCCGCTCAGATGAAACCAAGGGCGAAGGGGAGTTTGGTTCCAAGACCATCGAGTACGACATCATCCACGTCTGCCGCAAGCGCACCGAAGAGCCAAAGCCGGTGAGCTGGGGTCGGATGCGCCGCGAGGTGATGGCCGATGTACGCCAACTGCAGGCGATGCTGGAGAACCACGCCAAGGAAGGTCTGCCTGCGGCGGACATTCAGGTAATCCGGCGCGGCAAGGCGCTGGAATACTTCTCGCGTCACTACGGCAAGGTCTATGTCGACGAGGGACGCACGATCTCGGTGAAGGATGCGCTGGTCGGCATCAACCAGCTGATCGACGAGGATGCCGATAAGGGCAAGGAGCCACCGCCGGTCAATGCCGAGCCGATCACGCGCCAGTTCCTGCGCACCTTCGGCAACGGCACAGAGATGAAGCGTGACCAATTACAGAAGTTCCTCAAGGGCTCGATCACCACGCCCGACGAATTCGAGCAACGCGGCTGGTGTGCGGAAAAAAGCAAGGTCTTCACGCGGGTGAATCCGCTCGACTTCGCCCGTGAGTGGTCGGGCAAGCACAAGCGCCGTTTGACCTCGGATTTGGATCAGGCGCTGGTGCTCATCGGGGCGTGCTTCGATGGCAGCGGCATCAATGCGTCAGACACGTTGAAGAACGAAAACTTCACCCCCCATGTCGCGCTGAAGCCATTGCTCGAATGGTTGCACAAGAACGGCCCGGATCAGGCCAGCCGCAATGCTGCCTCGCGTGCGGTCTCGATCCACAACGCTTGGTTGGCAAGCCAGTCTGGGAAGCCGACGCAAGGCTCGCTGTTCGAGGAGTACGAGCAATGAAGCAACTGCTCGACACGGTGTGGCAGCGGCGCGGGACCAGCTGGATTTGGGACGAGGAAGCGCGCAATCAGATATGCGTTGCCGGCGAAGTCTGGAGTCTTCGCCGGTTCCTGCAGGCGGTGGGAAATTGGCCCGACGACCTGCCAAGCAACAGCAGCAACACGCTGGTGGTCGCGGGCCTCGAAGGCTGTCTCGACTTATTGACGCCAGAGGATGCTGAAGCGTGGCTAGGCGACGTGACAAAGCAGGCGATCCTGTCGTTCCAGGATGCCTATGACGGGCAGGCGGCGCTGATTTTCTGGCTGCCCTCCGGTCAGGGGCGCATCAAGTTTCATCCCGCCACGGACTCCATCGAGTGGCGCTGTGCGGCGCCACACAGTGACAACCTGCTTGCCTTCGGCCGCATTTTGTGGGGCGAGGCAAACGAGTATCCGCAGGATATTCTTCTGCGCGAGGGCGGCAAGCCTGCAGGTCTGTTCCACCTGAGAATTACCTGAGGTCAACGCGTGGAAGCCTATGCTCAATTCCAATCTGGCGAACGGATCACCCACCACGAGTATGGCCAGGGTGTCGTCCTCGACCAGGCCCATGATGGCTACCTGCGTGCCTTCTTTAGCGTCGGCGAGCGGCGGGTGCCAGTGGCTTCGGTCCGTCGTGAAATGTCCCGAACGGAACGCATTCTGCGGTCACTGGAAGGCGGGGCCGAACGGGCTCGCAAGGCATGGCTGGCGCTCGAAGCCCATTCGCTTCCGGTCATGGAAAGCGCGTCAGCCCTAACCTCGGCTAAGATTGATCTGTTGCCGCATCAGGTGGTGTTGACCCACCGAGTCGCCACCGCCTCGCCGCGTCGCTTCCTGATCGCCGATGAAGTCGGCCTCGGCAAGACCATCGAAACCGCGCTCATCCTACGCGAACTGGCCAGCCGTGGCGAAATGAACCGGGCGCTGATGGTGGTGCCCGCAGGCCTGGTCAATAACTGGCACCGCGAGCTGAACGAGGTGTTCAACCTCGATTTCGAGGTGTTCGGCTCCGAGGGCGATATCACCGACCGCAAGACCAATGCTTTCGCCAAGCATGATCGATTGATCGCCAGCATCGATACCTTGAAGCGACCGGCACGCATCAAGAGGTTGCAGGAAGCGCCGCGCTGGGATCTGGTGGTGTTCGACGAAGCCCATCACCTCACCGCCTATCGTACCGGCGGCAAAGTTCGGAAGACGGAGAACTACAAGCTGGCCGAGGCGCTTAAGGGGCATGCTCGCGACCTGATCCTGCTGTCGGCAACCCCCCATCAGGGGAACCACTTCCAATTCTGGATGCTGGTCCAACTGCTGAATCCCACCTTGTTCAAAAGCCCGGAGGAGATGGTCGAACACCGCCATCGTCTGAACACGGTCATGTTTCGTCGCACCAAGGCCGATGCTTGCCGACCTAATGGCGATCCGCTTTTCGCCCGCCGGTGGGTGCATGCCGAGTCATTCCTCATGGGCGAAGAGGAAAGGCGCTTCTATGAGAAGCTGCGGGAGTATCTGGAGGATGGCTTTAACCTTGCCCAGCGGCAAGGAAATCAGGGACGCGCCCTGGGCTTCCTCATGGCGATCTTTCAAAAGATTGCCGCCTCCAGCTTTGCCGCCGTGCGGCGAACCCTGAAGCGCCGTCTGCTGATGCTGACCTTGCATGAAGCTCTGCTGCGGGACAAGGAACTCGACATCGAGGGGCGGGAACGCCTGACCGATGAGGCTCGGGACCTGATTCACGAGGAATTCGCGATCGACCGCAACAGCGTCGGCCGAAGCGAGGTGGACCGGATCATGGCCGATTTGAAATACCGTCTGGTCAAGAAGCTGGACGAGGAGGCCCTGGAAATGGCCTCCGACCCCTACGGCAGCGAGTTTTCCTCAGCCCATGCCGAGGAAGCCGCCTCTGCCATGGTTGATCTGCACCTGCCTGAGGAGCGGATGCGCATTCGCGATTTGCTCGGGGTGTTTCCGGCTCAACGTGAGACCAAGGCCCAAAAGTTGCTGGACGGCCTGGGGACGCTGTGGCGGCAAAATCCGAACGAGAAGATCGTCATTTTCGCCACCTATCTGGGGACGGTCGATCTGCTGGCGCGGGAAATCGAACAGACCTATCCAGGACAGGGCGTGGTCGTCCTGCGCGGTGGGGATCACGGCGCCAAGGTGGCGGCGGAACGTCGATTCCGCCAGAAGGATGGCCCGCGCGTGCTGGTCTGTACCGCCGCTGGTCGCGAGGGCATCAATCTCCAGTTCGCCCGCATCCTGTTCAATTTCGATCTGCCCTGGAATCCCATGGATGTCGAACAGCGAATCGGCCGCATTCATCGCTACGGACAGAACCACACGGCCCAGGTCTACAACCTCATCCTCTCCGACACCATCGAAGGCCGCATCTTCCTGCTGCTGGATGAAAAGCTCACCGAGATCGCCCGCACTGTGGGCAAGGTCGATGAGCAAGGCAATGTGGCGGAGGATTTGCGGTCCCAGATTCTTGGACAGCTCTCCGAGCGGCTGAACTACGACCGCCTTTATCAAGAGGCCTTATCGGATCCCGAGCTCAAGCGAACGAAGGTCGAGCTTGAGGCCGCCCTGTCGAACTCCAAGGAGGCCAGGCAGGTCGTCTTTGATCTTTTCCAGGATCTGGAAGGCTTCAGCCTCGACGACTACAAGCCGTTTTCGGATGTGTCGTCGAGCATGGAACGCCTAATCGCCTTTCTTGGCGCGGCCGTTGCTGATCGCCAACAGCGCATCATCAAGGCCGATGGCCGAATATACGATCTGGTAACTGCGGAGGGGACGCGACGCGCTCGATTCACCACCGACCGTGATGCCGCAACCAGCAGCGACAACCTCGACTTGTTGGGGCTCGATCATACGCTGGTTCAGGAAGAGCTTGGGCGATGGCGCAGCGTGCCGCCCGAGGAATTGGGCATTGCCGTCGAGGGAGATGCTGGGGAGCCGGCTCTGTTGTCTTTCTGGCTGGTGGAAGCTTCTACCGGCAGCGGTGAGCGCAGGGTCATTATCCAGCCGATCGCGGTTAAGATGGACGGCACACGGGTGCCCACGGTCGAACGCCAAGGGCAGCGATACCTGCAAGCAGTTCCTGCGAAAGCGACCCTGTCAGCGGAACAGCGTCTTGAGCTATTTACCCGAGCGGTTGAGCCGACTCTTCAGCGTGAATTGAAGCACAAGGGGGCTGCAAATGGCGATGGCAGCTATTCTGCGGAATTGATCGGATGTATCGAAATCATCGGGTGAGAGGTGTATAGACCGATCAAATCGACCCCAGCCTCCTTCGCCCCAACAACGCAAAATAAGAAATTGCCAACCGAAAACCCCAGCCATCTAATTGATTTTGCATAAGTTTTTAACCCGTACCGCTTGGCGGCAGTCAACAGCTTGCAGAGAATACGGGCCGAAGAGAAGAGAAAACCGGCCGAAATTTGGTCGCCACAAGACTAAGCGGTCAACAGCTACACGCCGCAAACGGCGCAGAGCCTTGGGCTTTCGTCCAAGGCTCTGTGCGTCAGAGAATCTATTCTTTGAAAGTAATGGCGGAGGGGGAGGGATTCGAACCCTCGGTAAGATTTACATCCTACGACGGTTTAGCAAACCGTTGGATTAAGCCACTCTCCCACCCCTCCTGCGGATGGTTCGGGCGAATTCGCCCTGGCCGGACAGAGTTTCTAGCGGACATAAGCTGGAACGTCAATGACTGGACGGTTTTTTGTTTGTGGTTGGACGAACTCTTTGATCGGCCAACGGCAGATCGTCCTGGGGCGCGGTGATGCCGTCATACGCCTTCAGCATGGTCCGAGTGAAGCGCGTGTCGGGGTAATAGGTTAGGGTCACGCCATTGGCGGTGGCCTGAACCTTGATCTCTCCGGCCAAGGTCACATGTCCAGACGTGACCATGCTTGCCGCACTGTCTTGCATCAGAACGTCGCTCAATTTGGCGTGTCGCCCCTCTCCCTGCCGCGCATTGCGCAATGACCACTCTCCCGGCAGCGCCCGTTGGACGACGAGGCGATGGTCGCCTGACTGAAGGTCTTCGGGAAAAGGAACATCCACCATGTCCACGTCCCGGTCGGTTTCCACCAACCAAACGATCCCGCCAGGAAATTCCCCATGAGGCGTCACAACGCCTTCGACCGTCAAGCCGTAGACCAGCAGTCCCTGGGCATCCGTCTCTGCAAAGGTCACTGTATCTGGAGTCTGCCGATCCTTTGGGTCGCCGAAAAACCAATCGACCACCGAACATCCCGATAACAAACCCACCGCCAGAGCAACGATACACCCCCGCACCGCTTTCCCGTCCAGAATTGCGCCCCCTAATTATGTCACTCCGTCCACAAGTCAGAGAGAGTAGCCAAAAGACCGAACCGACGCTACCATAGAGAAGAAATAATTTAGGAGACCCGACCATGGCGCGGCCACGCACCGTCCTTGCCTTGCTTGCCCTTACAGCACCGATTTTCGCTTGCAGCACATTCGACACCAGCTATGACGACGGCCCAACGGTAATGGGCGGCACCCAGACAGGCGTCACAGTCCGCTTCAATCCGGCTGCGGTTACGTCCGAGAAGGTTGACAAGGTCGCGACCAATTTCTGTACCGCCTACGACAAACAGCCTCTGCGCAGGGGGAGATCGGAGCTAACGCCGGACGTAGTCTATCAAGCCTACGATTGCGTCGCTCCGATGCCCAAAAGCGACAAGGCTACTTTTGGAAGCGCTTCGCCAGAAGCTCATTGAGCATGGCCGGGTTGGCCTTGCCTTGCGTGCTTTTCATCACCTGACCGACGAACCAGCCCATCAGCTTGTCCTTGCCCGCCATGACTTCGGCAACCTTGTCGGGGTTGGCGGCCAGGACTTGGTCGATGGCGGCTTCGATGGCGCCGGTGTCGGTCACTTGACGCAGGCCCTTTTCTTCCACCAGAATCGACGCGGATTTGTCGGTTCCCACCATCAGGGCGAACACATCCTTGGCCAAGCGGCCCGATAGGGTGCCGTCCGAGATCAGGTCGATCAACTCGCCCAAATTCTTGGCCGAAACTGGCGGGTCTTCGATGGTCTTGCCTGAAGCGTTGAGCGCCGCGAAGAAATCGCCGCTAACCCAGTTGGAGGCCAGTTTGTGGTCGCGACCCTTCGCGACGGTTTCAAAGAACTCGGCGCTGGCTTTTTCCGCCACCAGCACGCCCGCGTCATAGGGGCTAAGACCGTACTCGACGGTGAAACGCTGCTTTTTGTCGTCGGGCAGCTCGGGCAAACCCGCTTTGATGGTTTCAACCATCTTGGGGTCCAACACCAGCGGCAGCAAATCGGGGTCGGGAAAATAGCGGTAATCGTGAGCCATTTCCTTGGATCGCATAGAGCGGGTCTCGACCTTGACCGAATCGAACAGCCGGGTCTCCTGGCGAATCGTTCCACCCGATTCATAAATTTCGATATGACGGCGAGCTTCGAACTCGATGGCCATCTGCACGAATTTAATCGAGTTGACGTTCTTGATCTCGCAGCGGGTGCGCAGCTCGGTCGAGCCCTTAGGCCGCACCGACACGTTGGCGTCGCAGCGCAAAGAGCCTTCCTGCATGTTGCCGTCGCAGGTGCCCAGATAGCGCAGGATCGAGCGCAGCTTGGCGATGTACAATCCCGCTTCTTCCGGCGACCGCAGATCGGGCTTGGAGACGATTTCCATCAGCGCCACGCCTGACCGGTTCAAATCGATATAGGATTTGGTCGGGTGCTGATCGTGCAGCGACTTGCCCGCGTCTTGTTCCAGATGCAACCGTTCGATGCCGATATGCTTGGTCTGGCCGTCAGGCATATCGATAGTCAAGACGCCCTCGCCGACGATGGGCAGCTCGTACTGGCTGATCTGGTAGCCCTGCGGCAAATCCGCATAGAAATAATTCTTGCGGGCGAACACGCTGGTCAGATTGATCTGTGCGTTAAGTCCCAGACCGGTGCGCACCGCCTGCTCGACGCAATAGCCGTTGAGCACCGGCAGCATGCCGGGAAAACCCGCATCGACGAAACTGACCTGATCGTTGGGCTCGCCGCCGAACAAGGTGGGCGCGCCGGAAAACAGCTTGGATTTGGACGTTACCTGGGCATGAACCTCCAGGCCGATCACCACTTCCCAATCACCGGTTTCCCCTTGCAGAAGATACCCCATCTTTAAACTCCTTTCGGCCGGATCGAAAACCCGGACGCTTTTTCCATCACGTCGGCTACCTTCAAGACCGTTTCCTCGTCGAAGGGGCGGCCGATCAATTGCAGACCCAGCGGCAGCCCCTCGCCATCCAATCCGGCGGGCAGACTGAGGCCTGGCAGGCCAGCCATGCTGGTGGGAATGGTGAAGATGTCGTTCAGCCACATGGTTACCGGATCGTCGGTCTTCTCGCCCAGCGCGAAGGCGGCGGTGGGGGCGGTGGGAGTCAGGATCACATCCACGGTTTTGAAGGCGTTGGCGAAATCCTCGGCGATCAGGCGGCGGACCTTTTGCGCCTTGATGTAATAGGCGTCGTAATAGCCGTGCGACAACACATAGGTGCCGATCAAAATGCGGCGCTTGACCTCGGCCCCAAATCCTTCGGCGCGGGTGTTGGCGTACATCTCGTCCAGGCTTTTGCCCTCGACCCGCAGACCGAAGCGGACGCCGTCATAGCGGGCCAAATTGGACGAACATTCCGCCGGAGCGATGATGTAATAGGTGGCCAAGGCGTATTTGGTGGCGGGCAGGCTGATCTCCACCGGGGTGGCGCCGGCATCCTTCAACCAAGCAATGCCCTTGTCCCACACCGCTTGAATTTCCGCCGACAGGCCATCGGGTCGGTATTCCTTGGGAATGCCAACCTTAAGGCCGCGAATGTCACCGGTCAGCGCTTTCTCGAAATCGGGCACCGCAATCGGCTGAGAGGTGGAATCCTTGGGATCGTGCCCGACCATGGAGCCCAGCATGATGGCGCAATCGCGGACCGTGCGGGCCATGGGACCGGCTTGATCCAGCGAGCTGGCGAAGGCGACGATGCCCCAGCGCGAGCAGCGGCCATAAGTCGGCTTGATGCCGACGATGCCGCAGAAGCTGGCGGGCTGGCGGATCGAACCGCCGGTATCGGTGCCGGTTGCGCCCATGACCAGACCGGCGGCGACCGCTGCGGCCGAGCCGCCCGACGAGCCGCCCGGCACCAACTGCGCCGTCGGATCGGATTTGCGTTTCCACGGATTGATCACCGGACCGAAATGGCTGGTGATGTTGGCCGAGCCCATGGCGAACTCGTCCAGGTTCAACTTGCCCAAGGACACCGCGCCCGCCTGAGCCAGATTGGCGGTGACGGTGGATTCATAGGGTGGAATAAACCCGTCCAGAATGTGGCTGGCGGCGGTGGTGCGCACGCCCTTGGTGCAGAACAGATCCTTGATGCCCAGCGGAATGCCTTCCAGCGCGCCCACCTGACCGGCCTTGCGGCGTTGATCGGACTCCTTGGCTTTTTCCAAAGCCAGATCGGGGGTCTCGGTGATAAAGGCGTTCAAGCCCCGTCCCGCCTCCACGGCCTTGATGTGAGCCTGGGTCAGGTCCTGGGCGGTGAACTCGCCCTTAGCCAAGGCAACGCGCGCCTCAGCGATTGTCAAAGAAGTCAGTTGGGTCATTCCACCACCTTCGGAACGCTAAAAAATCCTTCGGCCTTGTCGGGCGCGTTGGCCAGAACAGCGTCAGCTTGGCCGCCATCGGTGACCGAGTCGGCGCGCAGGGGCAGCCCCACCGCCGCCACCGAACTCATGGGCGCCACGCCGTCGGTATCGACTTCGCTCAGTTGTTCGATAAAGGTCAGAATATTGGAAAGTTCCCCAGCGAGGTGATCAAGGTCCTCCTCGGGAACGCGGATGCGGGCCAAATCGGCAATGGTGCGAACGGCGCTTTTGTCCAACGACATGGGTTCTTCAGCTCCAAAAAACGGGGTGGGGAAAGGTACTCTGTTGAGCAGCCAAGGTCAAAGATTTGCTTTTGAGTGGGAGGACTTGCTTTTTGTTCCGTTCGCGGGGAAGCTTGGGTCATGTCCGTCCTCAGCCCCAACGACTTCGCCCAGACGCTGCCCCGCCAATCTCGCGTCATGGGATTGGATCTGGGCAGCAAGACCATCGGCATGGCCCTGTCCGATCTGCTGCGGGTGGTGGCAACGCCGTTCGACACCATCCGACGGTCCAAATTCACCATCGATTCGCAAACCCTGCTGACCCATCTGGACACACATCAAGTGGGCGGATTGGTGGTCGGATGGCCGGTAGAGATGAGTGGCCAGATTGGCCCGCGCTGCCAATCAACCATGGCCTTCATCGCCAACATCCAGAAGATTCGCGATCTGCCCATTATGCTGTGGGACGAACGGCTATCCACCAGCGCGGTGACGCGCACCCTGCTGGAGGCCGACACGTCACGGGCCAAACGGGCGCAGGTGGTCGATAAAATGGCCGCAGCCTATATTCTGCAAGGCGCTCTAGATGCTCTGCGCGCTTTTGGGCAATAGACGAACGCGGAAAGCGCCAGTCATCAGATCGGCAATGACGTCCAACAAAATATGGTCGAAAAAATGACAGCCGAACATGCCGCCGGAGAACCAGATGAACGCGCCCGGAATGCTGGCCGGCCCCTTGGTGATGACAAATTCGATGGGCAGTTGTTCGGCCAAGGACAAGCCGTCCTCGACCAGGGGAAACTTGATCTTGCAGCCGCCGCTGGAAATATCCAGCATCTGAACCTTGTGGTCGCCGCCGGGCAAAAAAATCTCACCCATGCTGCTGCAGGAAACGCGGTTGTGAATGCGGCTTTGCGTCGGTGGGGCCGCAACGGGCGTTTCATCAGGCGTGGTTTCCCCAGACGGATTTTCCTCTGACGGATTTTCCATATTGATTTCCGATAATTACGACAGATCGACCTTTGCGGGACAATGACATCAATGCCCCTGCCAGGGCAAATTAATTTAAATTTTAGATGCGCCCCAGTGATGGATAGAGCAAGTTACCGATGGCTTAGTCTCAGAATAGTGACAGGCGTTACCCTGTTCAGACTGTATTTAGGGGGACATCCAATGCTACACGACCCCATCAAACACGAGCCGATGCACCGCTCACCGAGCTCACATTCCAAAGCCAAGGCCATCCCCGTCGGCGGCGTAATCCTGGGCGTCGCCGTTCTTTATGTCGCCTTGTGCCTGAAGGTGTTCAGCGGGTTCTAATTGATCCGCGTTCTGGGGAAACATCAGGCTTTCGTTTTGATGCGATTTGTCGCCAGTTCAGTTAAACGCCTGAACCCAAAGCTGTCTCACTCCCACTCGATCGTCCCTGGCGGTTTGCTGGTCACGTCGTAGGTGACACGGTTTATGCCCTTGACCTCGTTGATGATGCGATTGGCGACTCGGCCCAAAAAGGCCATGTCGAAGGGGTAGAAGTCCGCCGTCATGCCGTCGGTGGAGGTCACCGCCCTTAGCGCCAGGGCATAATCATACGAACGAGAATCGCCCATAACGCCCACGGTTCGCACCGGCAGCAGCACGGCGAAGGCTTGCCAGATGGCGTCGTACAGACCGGCTGCGCGGATCTCTTCCAGATAGATGGAATCTGCTTTGCGCAGGATGTCCAGGCGCTCGCGGGTGATTTCCTGACCGGGGATGCGGATGGCGAGGCCGGGTCCGGGGAAAGGATGACGGCCCACCATTTCGTCAGGCAGGCCCAGCTCGCGACCCAAGGCGCGGACCTCGTCCTTGAACAATTCCCGCAACGGCTCCACCAGCTTCATGTTCATGCGTTCGGGCAGACCGCCCACATTGTGGTGGCTTTTGATGGTGACCGAGGGGCCGCCGATGAACGACACCGATTCGATCACGTCGGGGTAGAGTGTACCTTGGGCCAGGAAGTCGGCGCCGCCCACCGCCTTGGCTTCGGCCTCGAATACGTCGATGAACAGCGCACCGATGGTCTTGCGCTTCAGTTCCGGGTCGGTCATCCCGGCCAGCCGCGATAGGAACAGCTCGGACACATCCTTGTGCACCAGATTGATGTTAAAGCGGTCGCGGAACACAGTCACCACTTGATCGGCCTCGCCCGCCCGCATCAGACCATGATCGACAAACACACAGGTCAGTTGATCGCCAATGGCTTCGTGCAACAGCGCCGCCACTACCGAAGAATCGACCCCGCCCGATAGGCCGCAGATCACCCGGCCCTTGCCCACTTGTTGGCGCACCCGCTCCACCGCCTGGGCCCGAAACGCCGCCATGGTCCAGTCGCCGCTGCATCCGGCCACGTCATGGGTGAAGTTTCTCAACAGCTGAGCGCCTTGTGGGGTATGGACCACTTCGGGATGGAATTGAACGCCGTAGAAATGACGGGTCTCGTCGGCGATGGCGGCGAACGGCGCGCCTTCCGAGGTGGCCACCACCTTGAAACCAGGCGGCAACGCCGTCACCCGGTCGCCATGGCTCATCCACACCTGCTCGCGCCCACCCTTGAGCCATACGCCATGGAACAAGGCGCAATCCTCGGCCACATCAACAAAGGCGCGGCCAAATTCCCTATGATCGCCGGGCTCGACCTTGCCGCCCAATTGCGCGCACATGGTTTGCTGGCCGTAGCAAATGCCCAACACCGGCACGCCCAATTCGAAAATGGCCGCATCGGCGCGCGGCGTTTCCGCCACCGTTACCGAGGCCGGACCGCCCGACAGGATCACCGCCTTGGGGGCGTAGGCCGCAAGAAAGGCCTTATCCACCTTGTTGAACGGATGGATCTCGCTATAGACCCCACTTTCGCGCACCCGGCGGGCGATAAGTTGAGTCACTTGCGAACCGAAATCGACGATCAAAACACGGTTGGTCATAAAAAAGCCTCTGCGCTGGAAGAGAGGGGACTTTAGGGGGCTGGCGGCAGAATTTCAATTCGATCCTTGATGCCGGGGGGCGGAAAGGTATAGGTAACCCACATGGCTCCTCCTCCGCTTCTGGCGCTGCGCGATGTCTGGTTGACGTTTGGCGGCTCTCCCCTGTTTACCGGCGTTACCCTCTCCGTCTCGACGGGCGAAAAGATTTGCCTGGTCGGCCGCAACGGTTCGGGCAAATCGACCTTGCTGAAAATTCTGGCCGGACAAGTGGCCATTGATGGCGGCGAGCGCTACGCTCAGCCCGGATTGCGCATGGCCTATATGCCGCAAGACCCACCGGACGAGGGCGATACCGTGTGGGATTACGTCAGCCTTGGCCTGCCCGTCGATGACCGCGACCAGACGTGGCGGATCGAGTCCATCCTGGATTCGTTGAAGCTGGATGGCACCCGCGACCTGCCCACTTTGTCGGGCGGAGAAGGACGGCGAGCCGCGCTGGCCCGCGTGCTGGTAGGCGAACCGGAAGCGTTGCTGCTGGACGAACCCACCAACCATCTGGACCTGCCCACCATCGTCTGGCTGGAAGATTATTTGATCGGTTATGGCGGCGCGCTGGTGGTGATCTCGCACGATCGCAGGTTTCTAGACCGAATCTCCAAACAATGCCTGTGGCTGGACGAAGGAACCGTGCGTCGGATGGAACAAGGCTTCACCGCCTTCCCCGCTTGGCAGGAAGAGGTCTATGCGGCGCTGGACGCCGAGTTGGACCGCACCAACAATCTTATGCGCAAAGAGCTGCATTGGCTGGCCCGTGGCGTTACAGCCCGGCGCAAACGCAATATGGGACGCCTGCGCGCTCTGAACGTACTGCGCGACCAACGCAGCCAACGCAAGACCTCTCAGCTTGACCGCAACCGTCGCGTGGCCATGGAGGCCGATGCGGGCGACGTGTCCGGCAAGCTGGTGATCGAAGCGGTGGATGCGGGCAAAGCCTATGACGGCACGGTGATCGCCGAAAACTTCAGCACCCGTATCATGCGCGGTGACCGGGTCGGATTGATCGGTCCCAACGGCGCGGGCAAGACCACGCTTCTAAAAATGTTGATCGGCGAAATCGCTCCCGATTCCGGCATTCTGCGTCTTGGCACCAATCTGGAAGTCGCCGTGTTCGATCAAAAGATCGAGCAATTGGACCCGGAAAAAAGCGTGTGGGACATCCTGACCGACGGACGCGGCGACCAAGTGTGGGTGCGCGGCCAGCCCCGCCACGTGGTCGGCTATATGAAGGACTTCCTGTTTCAAGAGCGCCAAGCCAGGACTCCGCTAAAGGCGTTGTCGGGCGGTGAGCGCAACCGAGTGCTGCTGGCCAAGATCCTGGCCAAGACCGCCAACCTGCTGGTGTTGGACGAACCCACCAACGATCTGGACATGGATACGCTGGATCTCTTGGAAGAGACCTTGGCCGATTATGCAGGCACCTTGTTGGTGGTCAGCCACGACCGCGACTTTCTCGACCGCTTGGTCACCAGCGTCATCGCGGTGGAAGGCAATGGCGACGTTCAGGAATATGTGGGCGGTTATTCCGATTATTTGGATCAGCGCGTGGTGACCGACGCCGCGCCCAAAGGCCAAACGCCAACGCTCAAATCCGCCGTTGGCGGCAAGCAATCGACGCCAACCAAAACCCAGCGACTGTCCTACAAGGATGCGCGCGAATTGGACGGGCTGCCCGCCAAGATCGAAGCCTTGGGCACGGAAATCGCAAAGCTGGAAGCGGATTTGAATGACGGAACCCTGTATGCCAAGGACCCCGCCCGTTTTCAAAAGTGCGCCGCTCGCCTGGACTCGGCCAGGGCCGACTTGGCCCGCGCCGAGGATCGTTGGCTGGAATTGGAGACCTTGAAACAGGAACTCCAGAAGTGAGTGGACGCACCACGCTGCCGCCGTGGGATTTGGGCACGGCGTTGCTGGTCACCTTCTTGTGGGGCGGCAACGTCATCGCCATTAAAATGGCGACAGCCTTTCTTCCACCGTTTCTGTCCATGGCCATTCGCTTCGCCATCGTCGCGCTGATCTTATGCCCGTTCTATCGCCCTGCCCCCGGCCAGTTGCGCCACATCCTGCCTGTATCGCTGGTCATGGGCATCGGTCATTTCGGCCTGTTGTTCGTGGGCTTGTCGGGGGTCGATGCCGCCACCGGCGCGGTGGTGACCCAGTTGGGTGTGCCATTCAGCGTGATATTATCGTGGCTGCTGCTGAAAGACCGACTGGACAAGCGCCGCGTCGCCGGACTGGCCCTGGCCTTTTTGGGTGTGGTGGTGCTGGCGGGAGATCCCGACCATGCGGATTTGATCTCGGTATTGGTAGTGGTGGCCTCCGACGTCATGTGGGCCTTGGCGATGTTGTTGATCAAGCGCGCGCCGCCCATGTCGCCCATGGTGTTCAGCGGGTGGATGGCGCTGATGGCCGCGCCAATGCTGCTGATCCTGTCATTGATCTTTGAACGCGACCAAGCCCAAATTCTGCAATCCGCACCGCTCAGCGCTTGGGAAGGATTGGCCTATACAATCGTCGGCGCCTCGCTGATCGCCCATACTTTGTGGTATCATCTGTTGCGAACCCATGCGCTGAGCCGGGTGGTGCCCTACACCTTGTTGGCGCCGGTGGTGGCGTTTACCCTTGGCGGCTTTTTTCTGGGCGAATCCGTCAACGCGCTCAAGATCGCGGGCGGCGTGCTGACCATGATCGGGGTGGCGATCATCGAGATTCGCCTTCCCACCTTCGTGAGCGATACGGAAACCACATGATCAAATATCCTTCGCCCAATCACGGCCCTCGGCACAGCAACACCATCGACATGCTGGTGATCCATTACACCGGCATGCAAAGCGCCCAAGGCGCACTAGAGCGGCTATGCGACCCCGCCGCCCAAGTCTCGGCTCATTATCTGATCGATGAAGACGGCACGCTTTACGCTCTGGTCAATGAAAACCTCCGGGCCTGGCATGCGGGCCTGTCGTTTTGGCGAGGCCACACCGACATCAATTCCCGCTCGATCGGCATCGAATTGGTCAATCCAGGCCATGAGTACGGTTATCGCCAGTTTCCCCAACCGCAAGTGGACGCGCTCATCGAGTTGGGGCTGAATTTGGTGAAACGCCACCCCATTCCGGCCCGCAACGTGGTCGGACATTCCGACATCGCGCCCAGCCGCAAGCAAGATCCCGGTGAATTGTTTCCGTGGCCAAATTTGGCCTTGCGCGGTTTGGGCGCTTGGCCCCGCGCGGAAGCGTGCGGAGACCTGCCGCTAATGGATGCTCTTACCCTGTGGGGATACGATGTGGCAGATGAACAAGCCGCGATAACCGCCTTTCAACGCCATTACCGGCCTTCCGCAATCAATGGGCGTGACGATTCTGAAACTGGTCTAGCCGCCAATCGGCTAATCACACAGGCTGCCTGATTTCGAAGATGAAAATTTCATTACTTTCCGACCGAGTGATCGACAGTAATTCATAACCCGCCTGTTCGCAAAAAACCGGCATGTCTTTCAGAGCCGCCGGGTCGGATGCCAAAACCCTAAGGATTCCCTGGGCCGGAACAGTCTTCATGGCCCGTTTAGCCCGCAAAACCGGCAAGGGACATGACAGTCCGGTTACATCAAGAACGGTTGTACTCATCTCTGTCCAATCCGGATAGTTACATGGTATAGCTTGTTCGTTTCAAGAAACCCAATAAATGTCAGTCAACCAGAGGGCACCTGACCGATGTTTAGCTTAGCGCCGTAACCGTCAACATTGAACGCCATTCTGCATATGACGGATTATGGATTTACATCCACAGTATCGTCGACATAAATGTTCCGATCTATTTATTCTGCCATAAGGTTAATGTCTTAACATGACGAATTCCAACCAATTGGCCGAAGCATCAGATCAAGCCCGCAACGCGCTTGATTTGATGGAGCGGCATCAGATCCCGGCAACGCCGAAAAATTTTGCCGTTTGGCATGCCTATTTGGATGGCGACAATCTCAATTTGGTCAACGCCATCGATTCCATGCTCGCCTCCGACGCCCCCTTCAGCCCGGAACAAAACACCGAATTCTTCAACAAGTTCTGCAATGGCAACGTCGAGAACGAGTTGAAGGAAATGGGGCAGCGCATTGAAAGCGCCGTCGCCCAAGTGTCGGCGTTCATGGGCATCGCTGTCACCGGCGCCAGCCAATACGGATCATCCTTGGAAGCGTTTACCGGCAAATTGGCCGAACCGCAAACGCCTGCCGGATTATCCAACTTGGTCACCGACATCATCTCGGCCACCCGGACCATGATCGAAGTCAACAACCAATTGTCCCATCGATTGACCACGTCGGTAAAGGAAGTGGCTCAGTTAAAAAAGAATCTGGAAACCTTGAAGCGTGAAAGCACCGTCGATCACTTGACCAAGCTTTTTAACCGCAAATGGTTCGACCAGGTGCTTGACCAATCCAAATTGGAGTCCGATTCCAAATCCACGCCGTTGTCCTTGATGATGATCGATATCGACTTCTTCAAAAAATTCAATGACACCTATGGTCACCAATTGGGCGACCAGGTTTTGAAGTTGGTGGCGCGGACCATTACCGATTGCGTCGGTGAAACCGATACGGCGGCCCGTTATGGCGGCGAGGAATTCAGCGTAATCCTGCCCGATTGTTCTTTGACGCAAGCCATGGAAAAGGCGGAGCTTATCCGTAAGACCGTGGCAGGGCGCAAGGTCACCAACCGCAACACCGGCAAAGTATTGGGGCAAGTCACTCTCTCGGTGGGTGTCGCGCAATATACGAACGGTGAACCCGCCCCCGACTTGATCCACCGCGCCGACCAGTCCTTGTATTTCGCCAAGAACAACGGGCGCAATCGCGTCTGCACCGAAACGGATCTGGGGTAATTTGTTTCGCCCTCGCCGGGCGGACGCTACCGCAATGGGGGCTAAGCATATTCCGAAATGATCGAAATATGCTTTAACCAATCAATCGCAGCAGTTTATCCGCCGCTAGAATATCGGCGCGAAGATTTTTGCGGCGTTGCACCGCTTCCGCATCGTCTCCCCACCGTTCCGTTTGCCAGTCATCGTCGATTTGCGACAGGGTAAAAACCTGCTCTCCGTCCACGCGGCCCCAGGCCAAGGCCAAAGCCAACACGGCCGAACCGGAGGCGGCGGCAGCCACTTGCGCCGCGGTCAATCGCCACGTATCCAGACCGTCGAAGCATCCATGAATCCGAGTCAACGCATGGGACGGTTGTTCAATGGCGACGATGCCCTCCGTCACCACCAGAGCGGCCCCCAACTCAGAGTCCAGCCAATCCAGCAGCGGTTGCCAGTGCGTGTCCTGACGGGCGCGCAGCCCGGCGGGAGACTGGGCGCGATAACACAACAGATCGGTTTCGGCATAAGCAACCAAATGGGACAAAATGGCCTTGCGTTCGGGGACAACGCGGTCTAGCGCCGTGGTCGCCAATTGGGTCATGGGCATGGTCGAAGGCTTGATGGTCTCCACCTGCGCCTCCCATTCGGCGGCGATTTCCTGCGCCAATTTTTGATGGCGGTCAATAATCAGAGGTTTGCCCGCTGTGGTGCGGATCGGCTTGCCATCCAACGTGATCGCATACCCGTCGGGCGTTTCGGCAAAGCTCGCTTGCTTATAAAAGCGTTTCATTCCTATTCCGGCACCAGGGTCGCCAAGGTTTCGGGCAGAACGTCGAAACAGTCAACAATCACATGCGCACCGGCATTCTTCAGATCGTCCAAACTGTGATAGCCCCAAGCAACGCCCACCGATTTGGTTTTGGCGGCAACAGCCATTTCAATGTCATAGGCGGTATCACCGACCATGATCACCCGCTCCAGATGCGCGCCAACGGCGGCCGCAGCCCTTAACAGCATGGCGGGATGGGGTTTGCCGGGATTGTCGTCAGCGGTTTGCATGGTCATAAACCGTCCGCTAAGATCGTTGCCTTCCAAAACCGACAGCAACCCGCGCCGCGATTTGCCGGTGGCAATGCCAAGGATCCAACCATCAGCTTCCAACTGGTCCAGGGCGGCAACAACGCCAGGAAACAACGGATCGATGGATTCGGGCAGGAAACTAAAGCTTCGCCAAGCGTCCGAATAGGCCTCGGCCAAAGCCCGCTGGGTGGTCCGGGGCGCCCACGGAATCAAAGCCGCACAGGCATCGGTCAGGGATAGACCAATGATTCGTCGAATATCCTGGGGCATGGGAATGCCCAGATCGCTGCGGCGCCATGCCTCGGTCATCGCGCGGACGATGGTGTATTCCGAATCCACCAGGGTTCCGTCGACGTCAAAAACGGCCAGCTTGATTTCACTCATCTTCGGACGATCCCACCTTTTTATGGTGATGTTACCTCACCGGATATAAGAGCATTGTATAGGACATCCAAACGCCCGTCACCTTTCTTTGATCGCAATCCCTATCATACGATCAGAAATATCTTTAAATAACACGCCCCAATGCCGTTGCTCCTAATTCTCATTTTCAGGTATAATAAGACCCTTTTAAATGAAACAGGGGGTGCGACATGAAGGGCAAGAAATCCATAATCGACTGCCTCAACAAACTTTTATCCCTAGAACTGACCGCCGCCGACCAGTATTTTGTTCATTCCCGCATGTTCGAGAATTGGGGGCTGCATCGGCTGTACGAACGCATCGCCCACGAACGCGAGGATGAGCTGAAACATGCCGACATCCTGATCCGCCGCATCCTGTTTCTGGAAGGTACCCCCGATGTCGCCAAGCGCGGCAAATTGGATATCGGCGCCGATGTGCCCGCCGCCTTGAAAAGCGATCTGACCTACGAATACGGCGTGGTCAAGGACCTGCGCACGGCCATCGCCTTGTGCGAGAAAGAGCATGATTTCGAAACCCGTCACCTGTTGCATGAACTGTTGGATGAAACCGAGGAAGATCACGCCTACTGGCTAGAACAACAATTGCGCCTGATTGAGCTGATGGGCCTGCATAACTACCTGCAAACCGCCAAGGGGCAAGATTCCCTTTCCTAAATTCACGACAAGGACCTCCGTCATGAAAAGCGACAAAGCCATCATCACCGCCCTGAACGGCATCCTTAAGATCAAGCTGACCGCCATCAACCAATATTTTTTGCACGCCCGAATTTTGAAGAATTGGGGCCTGAAAGATTTGGGCGGATTGCTGTACAAATATTCGATCCATGAAATGAAAGACGCCGATCACATCATAGAGCGGGTGTTGTTTCTGGAGGGCCTGCCCAACTTGCAAGATCTGGGAAAGTTGCTGATCGGCGAAGATACGGCTGAAATCATCAAGAATGATTTGACCATGGAAACCCAACAGCACAAAACCTTGCTGGCCGCCATTGTGCTGGCCGAGGAAAAGCAGGACTTCGTTACCCGCTCCTTGCTGCGAGATACTCTTGAACATACGGAAGAACGCATAGACTGGCAGGAAACCCAGATAGAACTGATTGGCAAGATGGGGCTGCAAAACTTCATTCAATCCGCCAGCGGCGAGATGGAATAAAAAAAGCCGCCGTTAATGCAAATCATTCGCACTTTCAGGAAGGGTGTGCTACATAGGAGGAGTTAGCTCACGGAGGCTGCTCATGTATGTGTGTGTGTGCCATGCTTTAAAGGAACGAGACGTTCACCAAGCCGCTTGCAAGGGGGCGTGCAAAGCCCAAGACGTCCATCGCCACTTTGGCGTTCGCCCGCAATGTGGTCGCTGCCTATCGATGATTCGCGAGATGGTGTCCGAGCCGCAAAACCAGGGCAAGGCGCACGTTAAGCACGGCGCTTAAAGCCCTCTCCTTACTCCACAATCACCACGCCGACCGCTTGTTCGGGAAAATGGGAATTTCTACCGGACTTAAACGAGATCAATCGTCTTCGAAGGCAGCAAACGGAGGCCCGGCTTCCGTCTCGGTGAAGCCCAGCAATTTAAAGGTTTCCGCCATGTGTGGCGGCAAAGGGGCGATGGCGAACAACTCGCCGCCGCCCGGATGCGGCATGCGAATGGCGCGGGCATGCAGATGGAGCTTGCGACTGATTTCCACCCCGTCCAAATAGGCTTCGACGCCACCATACTTGCCGTCGCCTTGAATGGGTGTCTCAAGCAGCGTGGCATGAACGCGCAATTGGTGAGTGCGGCCCGTGCGCGGCTCCATCTCAAGCCAAGCGGCTTTGCGCCCCAGCGTATCCACCACACGGAACCATGTCAGCGCGTTTTGGCCGTCATCTTCATTGACCTGCATTTTATCTTTGTGAGCGCCGAGGGTTTTGGCCAGAGCCGCGTCGATGCGGCCCTGCTTGACCTTTGGCACACCCACCACCAGCGCCCAATAGCATTTGCGTGCCTCGCGGGTACGGAAAGCCGCCGTCAACTTGGCGGTGGCCGAGGGAGTCCGTCCCAACACCAGCACGCCCGAGGTGTCCTTGTCCAAACGATGAACCAAACGAGGGCGTTCCTCGGCATCGAATTGAAGGGAATCCAGCATGGCGTCCAGATGATTGTCGTCCATGCCGGTCCCGCCTTGCACCGCCAGACCGGCGGGCTTATCCAACACGATGACGTGATCATCCATCAACAAGATGCTCTGGCGCAATTTGGCGATGGTTTTTTCATCGACTTGTTTGGGCCTTGCCCGCGACTGCGTCGGCAAAACCGGTGTTTCCGCCGCCGGGGGCAGTCGGATTTCCTGGTCGGCTTCCAACCGCAAGCTGGCGACCGAGCGTTTGCCGTCCACTCGCACCTGTCCGGTGCGCAGCCACTTTTCCACCATGCCATGGGCTATGTCGGGATAATGACGCTTGAACCAGCGATCCAGTCTTATGCCCACATCCTCGGATGCGACTTTATGAAGAATGGCCATCGATCAGCTCTCAGGCTGAACGACGTGGCATTCTCGCTTCGCTTTCGCCAATTTCTTGCAGGCCGCCTGTGCCTGAGGGGCGGAGAATCCGATCAATCGGGCACGAAAGACCGAAGCTTTTTTGACTTTCTCGGCGTCAATGTCGACGCTGGCTTTGGCGATCAAGCCACCCAGAGCGCGAGCCGCCGTCGTCGCGGCGTGATGGGCCGGTTTGAATTGAGAGTAAGCGCCCACCTGAATGGCCCAAGCCTGAGCGTCGTCGTCACCCTCGGCCGTTTGTTGCACGGGCTTGGATTGTTTAGCTTTGGCCAACTTGGTCGTCGGTTTGACTGGCACCGCCGCCGGAGCTTCGGGCTCGTCCTGGGACTCGTCGGCCAAATCCGCATTGCCAACGCCCAAATGAGCATAGCCCAGATCGAACAACTGCGCCATGCGATGGTCGCGCCATGCTCCGGTATTGCCGCCGAACACCGCACCGATCAGACGATGCCCATCATGCACCGCCGACGCCACCAGATTGAAACCGGATGCGTTGATATAGCCGGTCTTGAGGCCGTCAGCGCCGTCGTAATTGAGCATGAAGCGATTGTGGCTGGGAATCACTTGTCCTTGCCACGCAAATTCGCGGGTCGAGAAATAATGATAATAGTGCGCATGGTTGTGAATCAACGCATGGGCCAAAGTCGCCTGATCTCGGGGCGAGGAGATATTGCCCGGATTGGGCAAACCGGACGCGTTGCGATAGGTGGTGTTGTGCATGCCCAAGGAATGGGCTTTCTCGGTCATTTGTTGGGCAAATTGGCTTTCCGAACCGCCCAGCGTTTCTGCCACCACCACCGCCACGTCGTTGGCGGATTTGGTCACGATGGCCTTAATGGCGTCTTCGGCGGAAATACGGTCACCGGCCTCCATGGCCAGTCGCGACGGTGCCTGCAAAGTGGCGTTGACCGATACAGGGAATTGGCTGTGCAAGGTTACGCGGCCCTGTTCGAGGGCATCGAACAGCAGATACAGCGTCATCATCTTGGTCAGAGACGCGGGATAGCTGGGCCGATCAGGATTGGTCGCGCTCAGTACCCGCCCGGTTTCGTCATCAATGATGATCGCCGCGTAGCGTGAGGCGGTCTGCGTTGCCACAGCCTTATGGTGATGCGCCTTGCGGGCCAATGCCGGTGAGGACGTCAACATCAAAGCGACGGCTACGCCAGTAATCAGACTGCCAAATCCGATGCGCCGGGGTTTGAAAAACACAGCGAACCTCGTTCCTAAAGAATTGAGCTTTAACCACGACCATAAGAAATTATGGATTCCGTGTCCAGCCACCCGTTGACTATATATAGAGTTTAAAGATTAAAAAGAACGCAATCTTTGGCTATGCCCCCGGTTTCTCAGCACAAAAATCGGCTTCATTGCGGGTATTCAAATCATCTTATCAACAATCTCTTACCAGAACCTTTCTCGGCGCAGGGAAAACCAATGTCCCAACGCCCTTTGCGGCGACGCACAAAAAACACTCGTCACGCCGTGCCTTTTGTTCTTATTTTATAGGTGTAATATCAAGGCGGAGCGAAGCTGCTTAAATCGTTTCTAAGGTTAAGTTTTCATGAAATACCTCGCGAAGTTACCTTAAAAACCGCCATAAATTAACCCTTCTTTCCCTTAATACCATTGGTAGCAATAGGCCCGTGCACAACGATTGACTCCTGTCACAAATCTCCATATATTGCAGCGCAGCATGTCTAACCATTCAGAAGGATCTTTTTAATGGCTACCACCCCTCGGGCCAAAGCGGCCTCCACTCAAGTCGCCACCACCACTGATACCTCCATCCATGAAGATACCGTTGCCAAGGCGCAATCCGCTGCCCTGAAATCCTACGAAGACATCGTCGGTTTCGGCAAGGAAGCGGTCGATGCTTGGGTTCAAGCTGGCACCATTTTTACCCGTGGCTTCCATGACATTGGCAGCAAGGTGTTTGGCATCGCCCAAGGCGTCGTTGAAGACAACGTGACGGCCTCCAAGCAACTGCTGGCCGCCAAGACCATTCGCGACGTGGTCGATCTGCAAACCTCGTTCTCGCGCACCCAATTCGACCGACTGGTCGCCGAAGGCTCGCACCTCTCGGATCTGTCGGTGAAGCTGGTTGAAGAATCCTTCGCACCGCTGGGCCAGAAGGTCAACGCCGTCATCGACAAGTTGGTCAAGGCCGCCTAATTCTCCGATTTTTCGGAAGGTCCGTAAAACCCGGTGACATCCCGTCACCGGGTTTTTTTCGTATTTTGATACCCCTTAAACTTTTCAAACGGTATGATGATTGCAAGTTCGTTTTTAACCCCCATTTTAGAGTCATGTTGACGACAATGAGTACAGACAAACCAAACAAGCAGGATGAAGACGGCGGTCAAACCGGGGTCGTCATCAAGACCCGGCCGAAGACCCGCAAGCCTGCGATGTACAAGGTACTAATGCTGAACGACGATTATACCCCGATGGAATTCGTCGTTCATGTGTTGGAGCGCTTTTTCGCAAAGAACCGCGAGGAAGCAACAAGGATCATGATGCACGTTCACACCCGTGGGGTGGGAATTTGCGGCGTGTACACATACGAAGTGGCGGAGACCAAGGTGACCCAGGTTATGGATCTAGCCCGGCAAAACCAGCATCCGCTTCAATGCACTATCGAGAAGGAATGATTGCCCATGCTGTCCAGACATCTCGAACAAAGCCTTCATCGCGCTCTCGGTTTTGCCCAAGAGCGTCATCATGAATACGCGACGTTAGAGCACCTGTTGCTATCGCTGACCGAAGACCAAGACGCCGTGGCGGTCTTTCGAGCGTGTAACGTTGATCTGGACAAGTTGCGACTGGACATCATTCACTTCCTGGACCAATCCCTGTCCGACCTGATCATCACCGAAGATGCCGAGCCCAAACCCACCGCTGGTTTCCAGCGGGTGGTGCAGCGCGCCGCCATTCACGTCCAATCCTCGGGCCGCGAGGAAGTCACCGGTGCCAACGTGCTGGTCGCCCTGTTCTCGGAACGGGAAAGCCATGCGGTCTATTTCCTGCAAACCCAGGACATGACCCGGCTGGACGCGGTCAATTATATCAGCCATGGCGTGGCCAAGGCCGCCGGACGCAGCCAGTCGCGCACCGTTCACGGCAGCGATGAAGAGAGCAATCCTGAAAAAGTGGTCAAGAAAGGTGCCGACGCCCTGTCCGCCTATTGCGTCAATCTCAATGAGAAGGCTCAACAGGGCAAGATCGATCCCCTGATTGGCCGCGAAGCGGAAATCGAACGCACCATCCAAATCCTGTGCCGTCGTTCGAAAAACAACCCGCTGTATATCGGCGATCCCGGCGTTGGCAAAACCGCCATCGCTGAGGGCTTGGCGCGGCGCATCGTCAACAAGGAAGTTCCCGACGTCTTGCTGAACGCCACTATCTTCTCGCTGGATATGGGCTCGTTGCTGGCGGGCACCCGCTATCGCGGCGATTTCGAAGAACGCCTGAAGGCCGTGGTCAATGAATTGGAAAACCACGAAGGATCGATCCTGTTCATCGATGAAATTCATACGGTGATCGGGGCCGGTTCGACCTCGGGCGGTTCCATGGACGCCTCCAATTTGCTGAAACCGGCTTTGGCGTCGGGCGCGTTGCGCTGCATCGGCTCGACCACCTACAAAGAATACCGCAATCACTTCGAGAAGGATCGCGCCTTAGTGCGCCGCTTCCAGAAGATCGACGTCAATGAGCCATCCATCGAAGACTCGGTCAAGATCCTGCATGGTTTAAAGACCTGCTACGAAGACCATCATAAGGTCCGCTACACCAACGACGCCATCCGCGCCGCCGTCGAGCTGTCGGCCAAGTTCATCACCGACCGCAAATTGCCCGACAAGGCCATCGACGTGATTGACGAAGTGGGCGCGGCCCGCATGCTGTTGCCCGAAGCCAAACGCCGCAAGACGGTGACGGTCAAGGACATCGAGGATGTGGTCGCCAAGATCGCCCGCATCCCCCCCAAAAGCGTCTCGTCCAACGATGTCGAATCGTTGCGGACCCTGGAACGGGACTTGAAGACCATGGTGTTCGGCCAGAACAAGGCCATCGAAGTGCTATCTTCGGCCATCAAACTGGCCCGCGCCGGTTTGCGCGAGCCGGAAAAGCCCATCGGCTGCTATCTGTTCTCTGGTCCCACCGGCGTCGGCAAAACCGAAGTCGCCCGTCAATTGTCGCGGATCATGGGCATCGAGCTAATCCGGTTCGACATGTCCGAATATATGGAACGCCATTCGGTGTCCCGTTTGATCGGTGCGCCTCCGGGCTATGTGGGATTCGACCAGGGTGGTCTGTTGACCGACCAAGTGGATCAGCATCCCCATTGCGTCTTGCTGTTGGACGAGATCGAAAAGGCTCACCCCGATTTGTTCAACATCCTGTTGCAGGTGATGGATCATGGCCGCTTGACCGATAATAACGGCAAGAACGTCAACTTCCGCAATGTGGTGCTGATCATGACCACCAATGCCGGTGCCGCCGACATGGCCAAACCGGCCATGGGCTTCAACCGCGAGGAAAGATCCGGCGAGGATCAAGAGGCCATCGGTAAGATGTTCACCCCGGAATTCCGTAATCGCCTGGACGCTATCGTGCCGTTCGCCGCGCTGCCGCCCGACGTGGTCAGCCAAGTGGTCGACAAGTTCATCATCCAGTTGGAAGCCCAATTGGGCGACCGCGCCGTCAGCTTCGAACTCACCGACGAAGCCCGCGCATGGCTGGCCAAGAAAGGCTACGACCCCAAGTTCGGCGCTCGTCCTTTAAGCCGGGTTATTCAGGAGCACATCAAAAAGCCGCTGGCCGAAGAGCTGCTGTTTGGTCGTCTGGTCAAGGGCGGCGTGGTCAAGCTGTCGGTCGATCCCGAGGGTGACAAACTGAAGGTTGATATCGAGGAAGGCCACGGCAAGCGCGAGACCAAGCCTGCCGAGCCTGCCCTGGTGGAATAGTAAGGTGGACTAGGGTAGGTTGATCCTGCCCTAGTCTAACCACAATCTTGTGGTTAGAATTCGTATCTTCGCTCACAAGATAGGTGGATTATGACTCCGCAAGAACGTGACCTTATCGACAGTGTCTTCAATCGTTTGGCCCAAGCAGCCGGAGCACCAAAAGATCCCGACGCGCAGGCGCTGATCGCCGATCGCGTTCGCGCCCTGCCCGATGCGCCCTACGGCCTGGTGCAAGCGGTCTTGGTCCAGGAAACCTATTTGAAACAAGCGCAAACCCGGATCACCGAGCTTGAGCAGCGTTTGGCTGCGGGGACCTCTCCCAACGCGGGCGGCTTCCTCAATGCCGGGGCCAATCCGTGGGTGCAGTCCTCGCCCCAGCCACAACAACAGCAACAACAGCAGCAGACCTATCAGCAGCCTGCGCCTCAACAAGCCTCGCCTTGGGGTGGACAACCCGCCGCTGGTGGCGGTTTCCTGCGTCAAGCGGCAACCGCTGCGGCGGGCGTGGCGGGCGGCATGTTGGTGGCGGAAGGAATTTCCAGCCTGTTCTCGGGCCATCACGGCGGATTCGGCGGCGGCTTTGGCGGCGGTTACGATCCCACTGGCTTTGGCGGTGGCGGTTTTGGTGGCGGCCAGCCCGAAGTTGTGGAAAACGTCGTGGTGAATAATTACTATGGCGACAGCGACTCCGGCGCGGTCCAATCGGCCGACTACACCCCCGACGACGACTTCTCGTCCAGCGGCGGCGGAGACGATTGGACGTAAGGGACTTTTCAATGCGTATTTTGATCGTTGGGGCCGGAGCGGTCGGCGGTTATTTTGGCGGGCGCTTGGTGGAACAAGGACGGGACGTGACCTTTTTGGTGCGTCCCAAACGTCAGGCGCAACTGGCTGAAACCGGGCTGGTGATCAACAGCAAGCTGGGCGATCTGTCCCAGCCCGCCAAAACCATTCTGGCCGAACACATTGCCGGCCCTTACGATCTGGTGATCCTAAGTCCCAAAGCCTATGACTTGGACGGCGCTATTCAATCCATGAGCAAGGCCGTCGGGCCTACCACAGCCATTCTGCCTTTGCTCAACGGCATGAAGCATCTGGATGTTCTGGATGAGCATTTTGGCGCCGATAAAGTGCTTGGCGGCTTGTGCGCCATCGGCGTCACCCTAAACGATAACGGACATGTGCAGCACTTGAACAAACTGCACAAAATTGTTTTCGGCGAACGGGGGGCAACCTCTAGCGCGCGCGTCGAAGCCATCGCGGCCCAATTCCAGGGCACCATTTCGGACTGGAAAGCCAGCCCCGACATCGCGCAGGACATGTGGGAAAAGTGGGTATTTCTGTCGTCACTTGCGGGCCTCACTTGCCTTTTCCGGGCTTCGGTTGGCGATATTTTGGTGGCCGGCGGCGACTCCCTGGCCCGACAAATCCTGGATGAAGCGCAAGCGGTCGCCAGCGCCTATGGCCATCCCACCCGGCCCCAATCCATGGAAGACAATGTCAAGCAATTGACCCTGGCGGGCGCGCCCACCACCGCGTCGATGCTGCGCGACATTGAAAAGAAAAGCCCCATCGAAGCCGAGCATGTGATCGGCGATATGGTCGGACGGGCCGAAGCCAAGGGCGTGGCAGCGCCTTTGCTGTCTATCGCCTTGGTCCATCTGCGGGCCTATGAAGCCCGCCGTCAGCGCGACCTACAAAAGCAATAGCGCCAAGCTACCTGCTCCGGCGATCCAGCAATACCACGCGAATGGGTCCAGCGCCTTGACATCGTTGCCTTTGAAGTAGCGCATCAAGCCCCAAATGGCGATAAAGGCGGTTACGCCTGCCGCCACACCGGCGATCACAGCCGTTTGGACGAACTCGCCCGCCTCGGCGGTCATCCGCAACAATTTGGGCAGCTCATGCACGCCCGCGCCCAAAATGATCGGGGTGGCGATCAGGAACGAAAACCGCGCCGCTTCCTCGTGATGCAGACCGCGCACAAGCCCCGCCACCATGGTTGCGCCCGAGCGAGAAATGCCTGGGATCAGCGCGGTGGCTTGAGCGAACCCCACAACCAAGGCGTCCTTCCAATTAAAATCGTCCAACGTGCGTGTGCCGCCTTGACGTCGACGACGCTCGCCGAAAAACAACAGCCCGCCGTTGACGATCAAAAACGCCGAGGCGATTTCTGGCGTCGCGAACATGCCGCGAATGGCCTTTTCGAACAACAGCGCCAGCACCACCGCTGGTACAGTGGCAATGGCCACATGAATCAGCAAACGGCGTTCTTGCCGGATGGCGACAGGATCGCCTCGGCCTGACAGCGATAACGCCATCACCGCCCAGTCGCGCCAAAAATACGCCATCGCCGCCAGGGCGGTGCCGATGTGCAGGGCGACCACGAAGGGCAAAAAGCCCTCAGACGCTTGATCAATGGCCCACCCCAACAGCTTGGGCGTGATGACGGCGTGCGCCAAGGACGAGATAGGAAACAATTCGGTGACGCCCTGTAGGACGGCCATGAACAGGGCTTGCAACAAAGACATAAGATCACCCTTCTAATTCATTGCGAAAGACCGGAAACGGTTTACCGGCTGAGGCAACCAGTAAATCTGGCGAATACGCCACAGCACCAGCCACCACACGCTCCAAGCTACCGTAGGCAGGAGCAAGGTCAAGCTGATCCGTTTCATCACTTCGACAATACCGGCCTTTTCGCCAGCCAAAAGAATTTGTTGAGTGCAGTCGAAACGCTGCTCGAAAGTCCCGCCACAGGCATGGACTTGATCTTGAACCACACGGGAACGGTGATTGACCATGTCCTCGGGCGTCATCTGCGCGATCAGGGTCAAGCCGACCACCAAGATCCACGTCATAGTCAACGCGCACAAGAGCAACTCGTAGCGCGCCATCCTTTTTTGCAAGGCCCGAAGAAATCTAACTTTGTCGGTACGCACTTCTTGCACACCCTCTATGAAAATCGAGCGTTCGCCCGCACGTCTTATTGTATTAGATTATAGGTCGGCTTGCAAACATTGCGGCCCATTTTAAGTCATTTTAGAAGGGTGACACGTGGAAATTTCGACAACGCCTCCGCCACCGGAAGAACCGGCGCCCCTGTGGCAAGGCGGGACCATTCTGCCTCCCAATTCCCACTTCTCCATGGAAGTGTTCAAAATCATCCGTCCAGGCATACCTCAGCATGGCTGGCCCGTCGGCCAGCCCGTGACGGGATTGTTTTTGCCTTTGCCCAATGGCATGGGCTTGCAGGTCGAATTCGACCATCTGTCCGGCGACCACCGCCGCCATGCCGAATACGCAGTTTTGGAACAAGGAGCGGCCCTGGTGATGGATTCGCCCGCCGCTCGACCGGCTGTGATAGTCTATAAGACCAAAAGTTGGCGCGATGTCGCCCTTTACGCCTTGCTTCCGCTGTTGTTTGCCATTCCGATTGTTGATGGATTGAATAGTAATTTAAATCATCTAACAATAGGCGCATCCATCCTGAATTTCATTGTGCTTATTGCAGCGCAACTAAAGCTGAGCTCCGCGCAGAAAAAACTCGCGGAAGCAAGGTTTATTGCGCACATCCCTACTCCTGGAATGAAAATTTCCGTTGCGCACAAAGGTCATTAATATAATTTTAATAAAGAATATATTGCGGTGCATTATAGACATGGTAAAATCCTGAAATAAGCACGGATTTAGGAGATTTACCATGAGTGAAGCTCGCAAAGAAATCTGGGACCTGTGCGATTTTCTGGAAGCGGAACTCGACGGTCGTCCCTATGACCGCAAGGTGGCTTTTGAACTGGCCGATCGTTTGGGGCAGAAGTTCCCCAGCATTCATCAAACCATGAAGCGCATTTGCTCGCGCCACGATTCGGAACAGTCCGCTGTCGCGTAAAATTTGGTTTGGCATCAATCCCCGTTCTGCTAAAGAACGGGGATGAAAAAACAACTTAATATCCTTTGCGTCGTCGGGGCCCGCCCCAATTTCATGAAGATTGGCCCGGTCGTCGCCGCCTTGGGGCGAGCTGGCGTGTCTGCCCCTTTGGTTCATACCGGGCAACATTATGACGAGGCCATGAATGATCGGTTCTTTACCGATCTGGGACTGCCCCGCCCCGAGGTCAATCTGGAAGTAGGGTCAGGGACGCACGCCCAACAAACTGCGGAAATCATGATCCGATTCGAGCCGGTGCTGGATCGCTTGGCTCCGTCAGCCGTGTTGGTGGTGGGCGACGTTAATTCTACCATTGCCTGTGCCTTGGTCGCCGCAAAAAAGGGTATCCCGGTTGTCCATGTGGAAGCGGGACTGCGCTCCTACGACCGCACCATGCCCGAGGAAATCAACCGCATTCTGACCGATCAATTGTCCGATTATCTGTTTACCACCGAACAAGACGCAGAAAACAATTTGGTCAAAGAGGGCATCCCTCCCGAAAAGATTTTTTTCGTCGGCAATGTGATGATCGACACTTTGTTGGCCAACCTGGACCGCGCCAAACCATTGCCCGACGGATTGCAGGGCGGGCATGGGTTGGTCACCTTGCACCGCCCATCGAACGTTGATGACGCCGTCATTTTGACCCGCTTGGTGGATTGTCTGGTCCAGATGGCTGGCGAGTTGCCCGTCCTCTTCCCGGTTCACCCCCGCACGCGCTCGAAGCTGGAAGCAGCCACCCTTGTCAATCGCCTGACCGACGCTGGCATTATTTTGTTGCCACCGCAAGGCTATTTGGAAATGTTGGGGCTGATGAAATCGGCCAAGGTGGTCGTCACCGATTCGGGCGGCATCCAAGAAGAAACCACAGCCCTGGGTGTGCCATGCCTGACTGTGCGCGAAAACACCGAACGTCCCATTACCATCGACAAGGGCACCAACACCCTGGTGGGCATTGATCCGGCCCATATTCTAGCTGCTTTCCACGATATACTGGCCACCGGCGGCAAGGCCGGACGCATTCCCGACCTGTGGGACGGCAAAGCGGGAGAACGGATCGCGCACGTCCTAACTGAGCGGTTGTCGCCTCTCCCCTGAACATATCCCTCACCCTAATTAAAAGAGTAAGGATCCACATCTATTTGGATCCTGATGTCATGCTTAGGCTTAATGTGCGCCATCCAATCTTTAAGGAAGGCTTGGATAGCGAATGTCCTTGGCGCCTTGACCAAAAAGCGGCGACGATGCCGTCCTCTTAGATAAGAAAGCGGAGCGGAGACCGGACCCCATACTTCAACGGACGCATGGATCGGAACCAAGCGCGCCATTGCCCGACAAAAATCATCCAACGGATCGGCATCCTTGCCTGAGACGATCACAGCGGCCAATCGACCGAACGGCGGCATGCCCGAGGCTTGACGCCCTTCTTGTTCGGATTTCAAGAAGCCGTCGCGATCGGACAAAAGCATGGCCTGGATCACCGGATGCTCTGGCTGCCATGATTGCAACAGCACCAGACCGGGATGCTGCGCCCTACCCGCCCGACCGGCCACCTGAGACAGCAATTGCCACGTTCGTTCGCCCGCCCGCAAATCGCCGCCTTCCAAACCCAGATCGGCATCCACCACGCCCACTAAGGTCAGCAAGGGAAAATGGTGCCCCTTGGCGACGATCTGAGTGCCAATCAACACGTCGATGCGCCGCTCGGCCATGTCCGCGATCAAGCGGCTAGTTTGCTCGGGACCGGTAATGGTGTCGGACGCCATGACACATTGGCGAGCGTCGGGAAACAACCGTGCCACTTCCTCGGCGATGCGTTCGATGCCGGGACCGCATGCGGCGAAACTGTCTTCTTGGCCGCAATCGGGACAGACAGTGGGCGGCGTGACCCAATGGCCGCAATGATGACACACCATGCGGCCGCGCGCGCGGTGCTCCACCAGCCAAGCCGAACAATGGGGACATTGCAGCCGATGGCCACAGCCCCGACACAAGGTCAGCGGCGCATAGCCCCGGCGATTGAGGAACAGCATGACCTGCTCGCCCTCGGCCAAGGTCTTGGTCATGGCCTCGATCAAAGGCGGCGCCAGCCAGTGTCCGCGCGGCGGCGGTTGCTTGCGCAGATCGATCACTGCCGTATCGGGCATTTGGGCGTCGCCGTGACGGTCGGGTAGATGCAGCACCCCATATTTGCCAGATTGAACATTGACCAAAGTTTCCAGCGACGGCGTCGCCGAGGCCAAAAGCACCGGCACGGATTCGGTCTTGCCCCGAACTACCGCCATGTCGCGGGCGTGATAACAGACGCCTTCCTCCTGCTTGAACGAGCCGTCATGCTCTTCATCGACCACGATTAGCCCTAAGCTGGCATAGGGCAAAAACAGCGCCGAACGCGCGCCAACAATCACCGTCGCCTCGCCCTGAGCGATGGCTCGCCACGTATCGCGCCGTTGCGCCAAGGTCAGATCGGAATGCCACACCGCAGGCTCGACCCCGAACCGTTTGCGGAACCGCTCCAACCACTGGGCCGACAGAGAAATTTCCGGCAGCAGCACCAGGGCTTGGGACTCATTTTGGACGCATTGCGCCACCGCTTCCAAATACACTTCTGTTTTTCCCGATCCGGTCACCCCGTCCAGTAGGGTGACCGAAAAACTGGCCCCCACCGCTTGACGCAAGGCAAGAGCAGCAGCGGCCTGATCGGGGGACAACAACGGCGATGGCCGGTCAAACTGTGGAAGATGGAACTTAGCCGACTGTCTCACTTGGTTTTGGCTTAGCATGCCCGCCGCGATCATCTGCCGGACCACCGCCGCGCCCACCCCGGCCTCTCGCGCCAGATCCCCCGCAGCCAAGGGTGGTATGATTGCCGCCACATCCAGCACCCGCAGCCGCCCTGGCGTCAATCGCCAACCGGGATCAGCCGGGGCAACAGGCGCTACGACGCTTTGCCCCTTTTGCGGGGCCAGCGCCTCGGCCACCGGAATGGTCATCTTCATCACCATGCCGCGCGGGCTTAGGGTGTAAGCGGCAACCCAATCGACGAAGGCGCGGGCATCGGCGCTTAAGGGCGGCGCATCGCTGACCTCTTGGATGGGTTTAAGCCGCGCCGGGTCCAACTGGCCGCTGCCAGCGCCCCACACCACGCCCCACACCGAACGGCCGCCCAAAGGAACGCGGACGATGGAACCGGACTCGACATTCTGGTCCCCAACCAAGTAGTCATAGGGATCGGAAACGGCCACTGGCACCGCCACGGCAACCACGGAACCTGGGGTAAATTTTCGGGAAGTGTTTGCGTTCATCTTAATGTCGGTTATAAACCGCCCAGCTGGAAGAAGGAATATTTGGATTGGGTTTAGCAAATCTTCATAACTTCCGGAGTGAAGTACGCGGACAAAGCAGACAGTCAGGGGTTTTCAGTCATGGCGCGTAAGCGTGACGATGCGGTCATTATCGACACGTTGCCCAGCGAGGATCAGGTCATCGCCTATCTGCGCCGGAACACCGATTTTTTATTCCGTCATCCGGAATTGCTGCTGGTGCTGTCACCGCCGTCGCGATGGACCTCGGCCGATGGAATCGTCGACATGCAGGTGTTCATCATTGACCGTCTGCGCGACGAGCTTGAGCAGGTCAAAGGCGCCGCCGAGCACATCATCCACACCAGCCGCTCCAATTTGTCCACCCAATCGCGTACTCACCAAGCCGTGGTTGCGCTGTTGGAGGCCACGGACGTGGCCAGCCTAGCCCGCGCGGTTGCCGAGGATTTGCCGCAATTCCTGGACGTGGACATCGCCAATTTGTGCTTCGAGCCGCCCCATTTCATCAAGGGCGAATTACCGCTGGGCATCCGCTGGTTGGCAGCTGCCGACGTCGACCGCCTGTTGGGCGGGGCCGACCGCGATTGCGCCTTGAACGATGAAATGCCCGGCGACCCGCTCTTGTTTGGCGACGGCTCCAGCCTGATCCAATCCTCGGCCATCGTCCGCTTGATGACCGACGACGTTTGCCCGTTGGGCGTCATCGCCCTGGGGTCCCGTCACGGTCGGACGTTCCATACCGGACAAGGGACCGAACTGCTTAGCTTCCTGGCCCATGTGATCGGGGCCTGCCTCAGCCGGTTTCTTAAAGTTTAAATCATGAGCGCCCAGCCCATCGTCTTCACCGCCCAAGCCGATCTGGTCAAGGCGGTCGAGACGTGGCGGCAATGGCTGCGGGCGGAACGGCGCTGCTCGGCCCATACGCTGGACGCCTATGGCCGCGATTTAGCCAATTTCTTAAGTTTTCTTGCTGACCATCACGGCCACGTTCCCGACTTGGATGCGCTTGCCCACCTTGCCGCCAGCGATGTGCGGTCCTGGCTGGCCGCCCGCACCGGCGACGGCTTGGTGCGGACTTCGTTGGCGCGCTCCATGTCCACCTTGCGCAATTTCTTCCGCTATCTTGATCGCAATGATCTGGTTCACAATCCGGCGGCGATTACGGTCAAAGGCCCCAAACCGCCCCGCTCGGTGCCCAAGGCGTTGGGCATGGAGGACGCGCTCGAAACCCTGAAGACCGCCGCCCAGATGTACGACGAGCCCTGGCTGGCCGCCCGCGACGTCGCTCTGTTCACCTTGCTCTATGGCTGCGGCTTGCGCCTGGGCGAGGCCTTGGGGCTGAACCTGAAGGACGCTCCCAAGACGGACACCATGGTCATCACCGGCAAGGGCCGCAAACAACGGCTGGTGCCGGTACTGCCTGTCGTGCGCTCGTCCATCGCCGACTATGTGGCTGCATGTCCCCATCTGATCGATGGCAATGGTCCGCTGTTCGTCGGCGCCAGGGGGTACCGGCTTAATCCCGGCGTGGTGCAACGGCAGATGCGCCGGTTGCGCCCGCTGCTGGGCCTGCCCGACAGCGCTACCCCGCACGCGCTGCGCCATTCCTTTGCCACCCACTTGCTGGCGGGCGGCGGCGATCTGCGCACCATTCAGGAATTGCTGGGCCATGCGTCGCTATCCACCACCCAACGCTATACCAGCGTCGATGCCGCAGCCTTGCTGAAAGTGCACGAAAACGCCCACCCTAGGGCGAAAAATAGCAACATTGCTTGACGAAAGCTAAAACCAACCCAAGATATAATACAGGTGCCTATTGTAGGGCCTGACTTTTGGACTCGCTCACATGAGGAGAACGCAAGATGACCAGAATTTCCAGCTTCAATTCCCCTTTGCTGTTGGGGTTCGACCATTTCGAGAGGGTGCTTGACCGCATCTCGAAAACCTCGCCAGAAGGCTATCCGCCTTATAATATCGAACAAACCAGCGACAACGGCTTGCGCATCACCTTGGCCGTGGCTGGATTTTCCATGAACGATCTGTCGGTGTCCATTGAAGACAATCAGCTGATCATTCGCGGCCGCCAAGTGGAAGAAGAGAGCAACCGGGTATTCTTGCATCGCGGCATTGCCGCCCGGCAGTTCCAACGCGCTTTTGTTTTGGCCGAAGGCATCGAAGTGATGGGAGCGTCCATCACCAACGGTCTGCTGCACGTCGATTTGACTCGTCCGATTCCGGAACCCCGCGTGCGCACCATTCCCATTACCGAAGACGCCGAAGCAAAGCCCACCATAACCCTTGACCAGGATCAGGCGAAATCCGCTAGGAGCAGCCATGACTGACGCACACATTGAAATCGAATTGTCCCGCGCATCAAGCGTCGCTGATTTGGCTCACTGGGGCGTTCCCCACATCGCCTATGTCAAGCAGGTGACCGTTAACAACGACGTTGGCTGGGCCATTCATTCCGCCGATGGAACCCAGTTGGGCTTAGCTCCCGACCGCGACATCGCCTTCGCCTCTGTGCGTCAACACGATCTGGAGCCGTTCAGCACGCATTGAACGCCGGGCAAACCTTCCGGGATGTTTTTCCAAACATCCCGGATTACGGAGGAGTGATCTTTTCCACCATGGACAGGGCTTGTTCCAGCGATTGCGCCGGGTGTGGGAAAGACAGCCGGCTCCAACCGGCATTGGTCACCACGTCGTAACCATCGGGATCGATCGAGACCACATCGGTGCGGATGGTTTTGGCGATCGTCTCCAGCAGGTCCGCCTCGCCCGTTTGGAAAATCTTCAGGGTTTCGGCGGACAGACCAAACGGATACTCAATCCACACCGCGCGCCCGAAGCCGCCGACGAATTGGGACCGGCTTGGTTCGACTTTCCACAATGAGAAATCGGCGAAGCTGGTATAGCCTTGGGCCGCCTGATTGCGCGCCAGGAAGCGCGCGCGCAGCCTGGTTTCGTCATCATGGCCGGCCATCGCCGTCGCCTTGCCTTGCAACGACAGCCTAGGACCGGTTTGCGGGTTGGGATGCCCCTCGGTGCCATCGAACAAGAAACCAACCCTGGGATCGGCTTTCAGATTGACGGTATGAGCCGACATGCCGGAAATGATCAAGACCGGCGATAGATCGTGATCAAAGGCCAAAGTTACCAGCGACACATAAGGCGCACCGTTTTTGTCCAAGGTCGACAAGGCCGCTTTGCGGCAGGCGCGCGCCACGATCCGAGCGGCGATTTGATTGTCTTCGGGAAGTTCGTGGGTCATTCATCCTCCTTGTTATACCGATTGGATTCCGAAAAATCTCCCAGGCCCATGATGCCAACCCCCATGGCCAGGCTGCCGAATGTCACCATCAAGCCGAAATACATCAGCACCAAAATCAACACGGGATGGGTCGATTCCAGGGCTAAGGTCCGGATATGGCTGAGGTCGCTGACCAAGAGGGCTGTACCAAAAATCAAAGCAGCCGCGACGCCGCACGCCAAATGCAGCCCCAGGAACTTCAACATCACTTTAGCGTCATCAGCCATGCTTGATCATACCCACTCCCTGAGCATCGCCACCAGCGGAATATCGGCAGGAGGCATGGGAATATCCATCATGGCGTCTACACCGACCCATTTCAGCTCTTGCCCCTCCAACGGGGTTGGCCTTCCGGTCCACACTCGGATGGCGTAAAGCGGCATCAGCAGATGAAACGCATCGTAATCGTGGGAGGCGAAGGCGATGGGAGCCATGCAGCCTTCGCCCACATCCACGCCCAATTCCTCGGTTAATTCGCGCCGCAACGCTTGCTCCGGCGTTTCGTGGTCCAGCACCTTGCCGCCGGGAAATTCCCACAGACCGGCCATGCTCTTGCCCTTGGGCCGGGTGGCCATCAACACTCGCCCATCGCTGTCGATCAGGGCGGCGGCGGCCACCAGAAGTTTTGGGCGCGCGGCATGACGGGTGGCCCAATCGCCTGCATCCAGCCGAAAGCGAGGCAGCGAAACCAGATCGGCCCGGCTGGGAAACCGCACCTCGACCATGCCATCGGGGCGCATGCCCAGACGCTCGATCACATGAACCGAAGCGGCATTTTCGCGATTGACTGACGACCACACCGACGGCAGACCCCGATCATCAAACAGATGGCGGACGAAACGCTGGACTGTCTCTCCGGCATAGCCTTGCCGCCAATAGGCGCGGCCAAGCCAATACCCCACTTCGTAATCGCCGGTGTGATCGGGATAAGCGCCGATGCAGCCGATCAGGGCTTTATCCAACAAACGCTCCAGCCCCAGCACGACACCCGGCCAATGAGGTGTCTGCGCGGTGCGGATCAACGCCAGAGCGTCGTTTTCAACATAAGGATGGGGCAGCGCGGTATAGCGAGTCACCTGCCAATCATCGGTCAGAGCGACCAACGGTTTGGCGTCCGCCTCGGTCAACGGGCGCAGCTTGAGACGGGCGGAATAAAGCGGGGCGAATACGCCCTTGCCGCATTCACCCGTTTCGCTCACGTGCGGTAGGACCCGTTGATGTCGATATAAGCGTGGGTCAAATCGCAGGTCCAAACGGTGCCCTTGCCCTTGCCCAAACCGATATCCACCTCGATGACAATGTTTTGCCCCTTCATATGGGCGGTGACCGGCGCTTCGTCATAGCCTTCGACGCCTTCGCCATTGCGGGCCACGGCGATGCCGCCGATGCTGATGCTGAGAAGATCGCGGTCGGCCTTCTCGCCCGCCTTGCCCACCGCCATGACAATACGGCCCCAATTGGCGTCCTCACCGGCGATGGCGGTTTTCACCAACGGAGAATTGGCGATGGACATTCCGATACGCTTGGCCGCGCCGTTGCCAGCCGCGCCGGTGACTCGGATCTCGACGAACTTGGTGGCGCCCTCGCCGTCCTTGACCACCTGAAGGGCCAGATCCAGCAGCACTTCGTTCAACTTGGCCTTGAAATCCTTCAAGCGTTTGTCCGAGGCATCCTTGATTTTGGCATTCTTGGCTTGGCCGGTGGCGAACAGCAGCAAGGTGTCACTGGTCGAGGTGTCACTGTCGACCGTGATGGAATTGAAAGATTTCTGCACGCCCTTGGACAACAAAGTCTGCAAGACCTCGTGCGGCAAAGCGGCGTCGGTAAAGACGAACGACAACATAGTCGCCATGTCGGGAGCGATCATCCCCGCGCCCTTGGCGATGCCGTTAAGGGTGATAGTGACGCCGTCGATCACCGCTGTGCGGGTGACGCCCTTGGGATAAGTGTCGGTGGTCATAATTGCTTTGGCGGCCCGTTCCCAGGCATCTTCCTTCAGCTTTTTATGCACCGCTTCCAAGTTCTCGGTGATTTTTTCGTCGGGCAGCGCCACGCCGATAGTGCCGGTCGAGGCGATAAAAACTTCCGACGGCTTGCAGCCGACCACCTTGGCTGCCTTTTCCACCGTGCGCTTGACCGAAGCCACCCCGGCGGCGCCGGTAAAGGCGTTGGCGTTGCCGGAATTGACCACCAACAATCGGGCGGACCCTTTGGCGGCGGCATCCTTGCACCACAAAACCGGGGCCGAACAAGTCAGCGACTTGGTGAAAACTCCCGCCACCGTGGTGCCGGGAGCCATTTCAACCAACAACAAATCGGTCCGCTGTTTATAGCGGATCCCGCATTCATGATCCGCCAGCCGAACGCCCGCCAGGGGCGAAAGCTTGGGGAACCTTTTGGGCGCAAGCGGCGAAACGGTGGCAGTCATGAACGATTTTCCTTATTGAGCGGGAGCGGGAGCGGTGTCGGGAACCTTAATCTCTATTTTTGCTTTGTCATGCACGGCCTTGAACGCGGCCTGTACGGCTTCTTGCGACATTTCGCGGCGGATTTCTTCCTTCGCATCGGAGAAGGGAGGGACTGTTGACATCCGTTTCTCATCCAAGCGAATGACGTGATAACCGAACTGAGTCTTTACCGGTTGTTGCGTCACTTCGCCAATCTTCAAAGCGAAAGCGGCTTCCGCGAATTCCGGCACCATATGGTTGCTGGCGAAAAAGCCCAGATCGCCCGAATTCTTTTGTGCGCTCGGATCCTTGGATTTGGCCTTGGCGATCTCCTCGAAATTGCCGCCGTTGCGCAGGTCGGCGATGATCGCCTTGGCGGCGTCTTCGCTATCCACCAGAATATGGTGAGCGCGCACTTCTTCTTGCGGCTTGTAATTGACGATCAGTTCGTCATAGCGCTTCTTCAGTTGGTCGTCGGTGAAATTGACGCTGCCGTGCTTCTTGGACCAGGCTTGACGCAGAAAGTCGTCTTCCACGTTTTTCATCGCCTTTTGCAAGTCGGGGTCCTTTTGCAGGCCTTCCTTGCGCGCTTCGTCGGCAACCAGCTTGCGGTTGACGGCGCCTTCGGCCAATTGACGCATGGTCAGCTTGCCTTGCGCATCGGCGGGCAAGGTGGCCATCATTTCACGAATTTGAGATTCGTGAATTTCGGAGCCATTGACGACGGCAACGACCGCATCCTTATCGGCGGCGTATGCCTGCGAGACCATCACGCTGATCCCCAAAGCGATTGCGCCCATGCGGGCATAAGAAAACGTCATTGCGGGTGAGTCCTTATAAATAATTTGCGATAAACCGCCACACCTTAAATAGGAAGACAATGGCGATTTCATGGCAAGGGTTGAACCACAACCGTCGTTCAAGAACAAGCCGATTTGTCGACCGCGCGTTTAATCGCCAGAACTTGCCGACGACAATACCCCATTCATTGACAGATTGACCGGAGCGCTCTATCTGTGAGCAGCCTCGGAACAGAGGTTATCTTTGTTGCAGTTGCGAAGGTCTTTATTTCCATGTTCGGCGCACTTGCCCGGCGGCTTTTTGGCACCGCCAATGATCGTCTCGTCAAAGGGCTTACGGCTCGCGTAGCCGCTATCAACGCTCTCGAGCCCAAGATTTCCGCCCTGAACGACCAGGAACTGGCCGATCAAACCCGCCTGTTCAAAGACCGTCTGGCCGCCGGAGAAACCCTGGACGACCTGCTGGTCGAAGCCTTCGCCACCGTGCGCGAGGCCGCCAAGCGAACCTTGGGCCAACGGCATTTCGACGTGCAGCTGATGGGCGGCATCGTCCTGCACCAGGGCCGCATCGCCGAAATGAAGACCGGCGAAGGCAAAACCCTGGTCGCCACCTTGGCCGTCTATCTTAATGCCTTGACCGGCCTGGGCGTGCATGTGGTCACCGTCAACGATTACTTGGCCAAGCGCGATTCCAATTGGATGGGCCGGGTCTATCGGTTCTTAGGCCTGAGCGTCGGCGTTATCGTGCATGGCATGGATGATCTCCAGCGGGCCGAGGCCTATGGCTGCGACGTCACCTATGGCACCAACAATGAGTTGGGCTTTGATTATCTGCGCGACAACATGAAGTTCCATCTGGACGAGATGGTCCATCGCCCCTTCCATTTCGCCATCGTCGATGAAGTGGATTCGATCCTGATCGACGAAGCCCGCACGCCGCTGATCATTTCCGGTCCCACCGACGACAATTCAGAACTCTATCGCTTGGTTGACAGGATCATGCCTGGCCTGGTGGAAGAGGATTTCGAAAAAGACGAAAAAGTGCGCTCGGTCACTCTGACCGAAGCGGGCGTCGAGCATGTGGAAGCCATGCTGGTGGAAGCCGGTTTGATGAAGGGCGGACTGTATGACGTGGGCAATATCAGCCTGGTTCATCACATCAATCAGGCCCTTCGGGCGCACAAGCTGTTCACCCGCGATGTGGATTATCTGATCAAGGACGACAAGGTGGTGCTGGTGGATGAATTCACTGGCCGCATGATGGAGGGACGCCGCTTCTCGGAAGGGCTGCACCAAGCTTTGGAAGCCAAGGAAGGCGTGACCATTCAGAACGAGAACCAAACCCTGGCCTCGATCACCTTCCAGAATCTGTTTCGGCAATATCCCAAACTGGCGGGCATGACCGGCACCGCCATGACCGAAGCTGGCGAATTTCAGGAAATCTACAATTTGGAAGTGGTGGAAATGCCCACCAACATTCCGGTGTCGCGCATCGACGCGGATGACGAGGTCTATCGCACCGCCAAGGAAAAGTACGAGGCCATCGTCACCTTGGTCAAGGAATGCCGCGACCGCCATCAACCGGTGTTGGTCGGCACCACCTCGATCGAAAAGTCCGAGCTGCTGTCCGAACTGCTGAAGAAAAACAAGATCGCTCACCAAGTCCTGAACGCCCGTTATCACGAGCAGGAAGCCTCCATCGTCGCCCAAGCCGGACAGCCGAACGGCGTCACCATCGCCACCAACATGGCGGGCCGCGGCACCGACATTCAGCTGGGCGGCAACGCCGACATGCTGATCGAAGAGCAATTGGCCAAGGTCGCGCCCGGTCCCGAGCGGGACAAGCGCGAACAGGCCATCCGTGCCGAAGTGGCCGTCGACAAAGTCAAGGTTTTAGAAGCGGGCGGTCTATATGTGATCGGCACCGAACGCCATGAAAGCCGACGCATCGACAATCAGCTGCGCGGCCGCTCGGGCCGTCAGGGCGATCCCGGCGCGTCCAAGTTCTTCCTGTCGCTGGAAGACGATTTAATGCGCATCTTCGGTTCCGAGCGCATGGACGGCATGTTGCAGCGCTTGGGGCTTAAGGACGGCGAAGCCATCGTCCATCCCTGGATCAACAAGGCGCTGGAAAAGGCGCAGCAAAAAGTCGAGGCGCGCAATTTCGACGTTCGCAAGAACCTGCTGAAATTCGACGACGTGATGAACGATCAGCGCAAGGTGATCTACGAACAACGCCGCGACATGATGCGAGCCAAAGACGTGGCCGAAGACGTGGCTGGCATGCGCCACGACGTCATCGAAGATTTGGTTCACGTGGCTATCCCCGAGCGGGCCTATGCCGAGGAATGGAACATTCACGGCTTGCACGAGGAAGTCTTGCGCGTGCTGGGCCTGGATTTGCCCATCGCCGAGTGGGCCAAGGAAGACGGCATCGCCGATCAGGAAATCCTGGCCCGCATCATGGATGCCTCGGACCGCAAGATGGCCGCCAAGGCCGCCGATATCGGCCCCGACACCATGCGCATGGTCGAACGCAGCCTGTTGCTGCAAATCCTGGATGGCGCGTGGAAAGAGCATCTGCTGCAATTGGACCATTTGCGCCAAGGCATCGGCTTGCGCGCCTATGCCCAGCGCGACCCCTTGAACGAGTACAAGCGCGAGGCCTTCAATCTGTTCGAGACCATGCTGAACGATCTGCGCGAACGAGTCACCAGCGTGCTGTCTCATGTGGACATCAAGGTGGGCGAACCGCCGCCGGAACCCCAAGCCCTACCCGCCGCCTATCCATCCACTGGCGGGGCTCATCCCGAATGGAACGACACGCCGCGCAATTCACCCTGTCCTTGCGGATCTGGCCGCAAATTCAAACATTGTCACGGGGCAAGCCTTTAGGTCGCAAGGATTTGAAATAAAATCCCTCTACGCTTTCAAGACATTCTCATTTACGTTAGCGAGACTTAATCGCTAAGGGGGTCTTGTCCAAGTGAGAACGGAAGCGATCAAAGTCATCATCGTCGAGGATGAAGGGGCTTTACGCAGCAGCGTCGTGAGTTTCTTAAGCGCGACGGGCATGGATGTTCGCGGCGTCGCCGATGGACTGTCTTTTGACCTGTTGTGGAAGTGCTGGCCTGCCGATGTGGTCGTTCTGGATATCGGATTGCCTGGCGAGGACGGCATTTCCATTGCCGCGCGACTGCAAACCGACACTCCGCCCGGCATCATCATCCTGACCGCTCGCTCGTCGTCCAAGGATCACGTGGACGGGTTGATCGCGGGGGCCGACGCCTATTTGGTGAAACCATTGGACCTTCGGGTGCTGGAGTCCACGATCCGCAATCTCGCCCGCCGCTTGGGCGCCGTCGTAACCCCACCCGATGAATGATCGTGGGTCTTCGACCTCTCCAGTTGGTCCCTCATCACGCCCTCGGGGCACGGGATCTTGTTGACCTCGGCTGAATTCGGTTTGCTGTTGGCGTTGTCGGAAAATCCAGGCCACGCCGTCCGCCGCCAAGAGATTTTGGATTGCCTTAACCACCACCGCGGCACCGAGAACCAACGCAATCTGGAAGTCTTGATCACCCGTCTACGCCGCAAGGTGGAAGCCGAAGCCAAGCTGGGTCTGCCGATCCGGTCGGTTCGGTCGGTGGGGTATGTGTTCCATTCGCCTTTGGAGCGCAAAGGCGATATGGGGGAGCGTCGGGGGGATGCGGGTTAGTCGTCTTCTGCTCTGGTTCCTTATTTATGCGACGCCCATCTGGGCGTTGCCTTTTGGGGCGACACTCGTTTTCGCCCAGGAAGCCATCGTTTGGGACGCCAATACCAAGGATGTGGATCTGGCGGGAAAGATGTCCATGCTGCGCGATCCAAGCGGACTCTTGACTATTGATGACGTCGTCCAGCCCGAGCGCGCCCAAGACTTTAAGCCGCAGGACTCCATCTTGGCGCAGGGCTTCACCCGCGACGTGTTCTGGCTGAAATTCGATCTGACCGCCGATCATGACGACTCTCTACTTTTGCAGGTGAATCTGCCTTATCTGGAGCATGTCACTTTGTATGCTCCCACCCGATACGGCGGCATGACCGAAACGACCTTGGGTATCCGCCACCCCTTTGTCGCCCGTCCCTTTCCTCATCGCAGCTTGCTTTTTCCCCTTGCCCTGCCCCATGGGCCATCGCAAACCTATTACCTGCAGATTGAATCCACCTCGACCATGGTCGTGCGCGCCCATTTATGGAGCCAGAGCGCTTTTGCCCTGTTTGCCAGCCAAGATTCCCTGGTGATGGGATTGATGCACGGCGCCTCTTTGATTATGGTTCTGTTTGCGTTGATTCAGTATCTTCTGTCCCGCGATTCCACTTATGGCTGGCTGACCCTGTACATCGCCATGGCTGAATTGGCGTTTCTTAGCGCCAATGGATATCTGCACTTCATTTTGCCCACCAGCCCCATTGCCGTCGAAACGATCTACCGGTCCAGCATCTTGCTGTACATCATGGTCGCCACCCTCTGCGGCGCATCCGTCCTTAAATTGTATGAATGGACCCCGGTTACCAATCGGGTCTTACAGATTTTCATCATTTTGGTCACCTGTTGGTCGTTTGTCCAGTGGTGGGGATTCGACGGCTGGATCATTGTTTCTCCTGTCGCCACCACGATCATCGCCGTCATTGATGTGCTTCTGATTGGTCTGGCGGCTAAACGCGCCATCAAAGGCGATAGCCCCGCCATCGCCGCCCTGATCGGCTTTCTGATTCCCGTCACCATCGGAGCGATCATTCAATTTAGGAATGTGTTGGGTCTGTCGATCTACCCCAACACGATCGACTACGCGCAGCAAGTAGGTCTCATCCCGTTTGCCGTCATGCTCAGCCTAAGCGTGTTTATGCGCACCCGTCGAATTGAAAGCGAAAAGCTAGAAGTGCAGGGCGCTTTGCTGGCGTTGTCCGCCTCGATCGAACAGAACCTAAGTTTGCAAGTCAACATCCGCACCCAAGAATTGACCCAAACCCAGAAACGGTTGGAATCAGCGTTGACGGCGGAACGTCAAGCGTCACAAGAGCAACGGGATTTCCTGACCATGGTGTCCCATGAATTCCGAACGCCCCTGGCAATTCTAGGCGCGTCTACGCAAGTCCTGGAATTGAAAGTGGTCGATGAAGACGATGTGCTGGATGAATTGGTCAAAATCGCCGATGCCACCGAACGCATGACCACTTTGGTGGAGTCCTATTTGACCGACGAATGGCTAGGCGCAACCACGGCGGCGCTGCATCCAATCCGCTTTGTCATCGCCGATTTCCTGACCGATCTGTGCCACATTTATCGGCGAGACTTCCCCGATCACACTTTCGTGCTTGACGTCTTTGGACGTCTGGAGGTCGAAGCCGATCCCCAGTTGCTGGAAGTGGCCGTGGGAAATCTGCTGTCCAATGCCGCTAAATACGCGCCGTCTTTCAGTATGATTACCATCGAAGCGCGTCGGCATGGCGACGATTGCCGCATCACCGTCAGCGATAGCGGCGCGGGACTCCCGGAGGACGAAACCGAACGCATCTTTGACCGCTTCTATCGTTCGTCCAATTCCATCGGCAAACCCGGCGTCGGGCTGGGGCTGCATCTGGTGCGCCGAATCGCTGTTTTGCATGGCGGTTCGGTCAAGGCCTTCAACCGCCCCGAGGGCGGCGCCTGCTTCGATTTCCGCATCAAAGCCGTTCCTATGGTTTGAGCGTAGCGTATCCGCTATACTGTTGGTCCCTCGAAAGGAAAGTTCTTGATCATGCGCCGTTCCGCTTTGCTGATATGTTCATCTCTTGCCCTGATGGGAGCGATGAGTCCGGTATGGGCTCAGGATTGGCTGGTGGACACCAAGAAAAGCTCGGTAGGCATCGTCGGCCACAAACCCACAGGTCCTTTGACCGGTTCGGTGGAGAAATGGGATGGCCACATCATTTTCGACCCCGAGAATCTGAACGCGTCCCATGTGAGCGTGACCATCGACACCGCTAGCATCCGCACTAACGACCAGCAATTGAACACCCTATTGCCCGGATCCGATTGGCTGTCGGCCAACACATTTCCGATGGCCACATTCGAATCCACTTCGATCACCCATACGGGCGGCAATGCCTATGCCGCCGCTGGAACGGTCACCATTCGCGGCATCCGTCAGGCAGTGACCGTGCCCTTCACCGTGGACATTCTGAACAACACCGCCCACGCCCAAGGAACCTTCTCGGTGCTGCGCACCGATTTCGGCATCGGCAGCCTGATGGAGAACACCCCCGATCTAGGGTTCTCCATCGGGGTGACGTTTGATTTGAACGCAACGAAATAGGGCTTCCCGTTACCGGGAAGCCCTTGACGATCGGTTATTTGAACAAGATCACCGCTTTTTGCAAGGTGACCCAAATGCCCCAACCCAGCGGAATGCCCACCGCCGCCCAGGCCAAGACCAACGCCAAGCCCGAAGACCCAGTTGTTGGCGCCAGCGTCAGCGCGCTCGAATCCGGCAGCGGTTCTGACTCCTTGCCCTCTTCCACCGCATCCTCGAAATCAGCCAGCCGGTTTTCCTGATCGTGGACCGCCTTGATCGAAGTCTTGGTTTCCGCAGCCACTTCCTCGTCAGTCATGAACAGATGTTCCGATACCGGCTTGATCAGCAGGTTGCAGATAAAGCCCCCCAGCAGCAGCAGCGCCAAGATGTACATGGTTTGGTCGTAAGCGTCGGCGCGAGAGACACCCGCCGCCAACTGATATTCCCGCAGGTAATTGACCAGCACCGGACCGATGACGCCAGCGGTCGACCAAGCGGTCAGCAACCGCCCATGGATGGCCCCGACCATATGGGTGCCGAACATATCCGCCAGATAGGCGGGCACGGTGGCGAAACCGCCGCCATACATGGACAAGATCACGCAGAAACTGGTCACGAACAAGAAGGTGCTGCCCAGATGCGCGGTGGTGGGCGCCATATAATACAGAGCGCCGCCCAGCACGAAGAACGTGAAATAGGTGGCCTTGCGCCCCAATTTATCAGAGATCGACGCCCAAAAGAACCGGCCGCCAATGTTGAACAAGCTGAGCAAGCCGGTGAATCCGGCGGCGATAGCAGCGATGGAGGTCTTTTGCTCGGGGCTTAATTCACCAAATTTAAGCGTATTGCCCAGCAATTGCCCGCCGAACACTTCTTGCAACATGGGCGATGCCATGCCGATCACGCCGATGCCGGCGCTGACGTTCAGGCACAACACGCCCCAGATCAGCCAGAATTGCGGCGTCTTCCACGCCTTGTCCAAATGGACGTGGCGATGGGTGATCATCGACGACGCGCCCGCTTCCGGCGGAGTCCAACCGGCGGGTTTCCAACCATCGCGTGGCACCCGGTAACCCAAAGCGCCGCACACCATGAAGATGAAATAAATCGCCGCCATGGCCAAGAAGGTCTCGGCCACGCCCACCGAGGTGGGAGATTTGAAATAGGTCATCAGATTGTTGGCCAAGGGCGCGCCAACCATGGCGCCGCCGCCGAACCCCATGATCGCCATGCCGGTGGCCATGCCGCGCCGGTCGGGAAACCATTTGATCAAGGTGGAAACCGGCGAAATATAGCCCAGCCCCAAACCGATGCCGCCGATGATCCCCGATCCCAGCCACATGATCCAAATCTGATGCACGGAAACGCCGAAGGCCGAAATCACCAATCCGCCGCACCAGCACAAAGCCGCAACCAGACCGGCCTTGCGCGGTCCCGCATGCTCCAGCCAACCGCCCCAGATCGCCGCCGCCGATCCCAAGAAGACGAAGAATAGGGTAAACATCCAGCCCAGATCGCTGATTTTCCAATCGCAATTGGCGGCAAAAATGGTATCGAGCCAGCTAAGATCCGTCGCGCACGCAATCGGCGCCGTGATGCCGACAGCCTTCGACAACGGCAGCCAAAATACCGAAAAACCATAGGCCATTCCGATGCACAAATGGATCGCCAGAGCGGCAGGCGGAACCAGCCAACGATTGTAATTGTCGGGAGCTATGGTGCGCTCTCTGCTGAAGAAACTATGGGACAATGCGGACATGTTACCTCCCCGTTATGTTTCGTGGGTTTTCCCTTAGATTTGGATTCAGATAAAAATTTCAAGCCTTGCTTGGTTGTCTTTCTTTGGCTTGATCTGTTTCCTTGCCTTCCCGTTTTATTTTCGCAATGCTAGCGCAAATTTCGAGCAAATCAAAGCCCGCTCTAAACCGGCATTATCAACCGAAAGTACGCGCCCAAGCGGCAATCAGGGCGGAATCCACTTCTTCCATGGTCGGGGTGTGGCCTAGGTCCCACAGCGAGGTGACGCCGTGGTCCTGAATGCCGCAAGGAACGATGCCGCCATAATGATCCAGGTTGGGATCGACGTTCAGCGCCAGCCCATGAAACGTCACCCATTTCCTGACCCGCACCCCGATGGCCGCGATTTTGTCCTCACGGCCCATGCCTCGATCAACCCACAGCCCCACACGCTCCTTGCGGATCATCGCCTTGACTCCGAAATCCTCGAGCGCGTCGATCGCCCATTTTTCCAGATTTTGGATATAAGCGCCGATATCGCAGCCACGCGCCTTCAAATCCAACATCACATAGGCGATCCGTTGTCCCGGCCCATGATAGGTATATTGTCCGCCGCGCCCGGCGCTGAAGATGGGAAAACGCTCGGGGTCCAGCAAATCCTGGGGTTTGGCGCTAGTTCCCGCCGTATAAAGAGAGGGATGTTCCAACAGCCAAACGCATTCGGGAGCGTTTGCCTGACGAATTTCCGCGACCCGTTTTTCCATGAACGCCAGCGCTTCCGGATAGGAAACCGGGGCCTGGGCGATAATCCATTCTGGTTCCATCAATAACCCAACTTGATTAGAGGCTGCCGATTTGGTATTCCCCTGTCTCCTCGTTGGCAAGGTGGTTCTTTCATCTTGTCCGGCAAGGCTACCAGATGCGGCCATGGCGGAATTGGTAGACGCGCACGCTTGAGGTGCGTGTGGCGAAAGTCGTGGGAGTTCGAGTCTCCCTGGCCGCACCAAAGATTAAAGCCCGCCGGGATCAAAACCGGCGGGCTTTGCTTTTAAATATTTATGGCGTCGTCCCATTGAACACACCTACTCGTTGGGGTATGGTTCCGAAACAGAAATAATCAGTTTCCTGGGGAAATGGATGTCCAATTCACATGATCTGGCGCAAGCCGCGCTTGAGTACCATCGTCACCCGACTCCGGGAAAAATCAGTGTAACACCGACGAAATCCCTTTCCACCCAACACGATCTGGCTCTGGCCTATTCGCCGGGCGTCGCCGCGCCGTGCGAAGCTATCGTCGCCGACCCCGACGCCGCCAACGATTTGACCGCGCGCGGCAATCTGGTCGCGGTGGTCACCAACGGCACCGCCGTACTGGGTTTGGGCGCCATCGGACCGCTGGCGGCCAAGCCAGTGATGGAAGGCAAAGGCGTCCTGTTCAAGAAATTCGCCGACATCGACGTCTTCGACTTGGAGATCAATGAAACCGATCCGGACAAATTGGTGGACATCATTGCCTCGTTGGAGCCCACCTTCGGCGCCATCAATCTTGAAGACATCAAGGCCCCGGAGTGTTTCCACGTCGAGCGCAAGCTGAAGGAACGGATGAAAATCCCGGTGATGCACGACGACCAACATGGCACCGCCATCGTGGTGGGCGCTGCCATGGTCAATGCGTTGAAGGTGGTGGGCAAGAACATCGCCGAAGTCAAGCTGGTCGCCTCGGGCGCCGGGGCCGCCGCGCTGGCCTGTTTGAACCTGCTGGTCGCTTTGGGCATGAAGCGCGAAAACATTTTCGTCTGCGACATCGTCGGCTTGGTCTATGCCGGCCGCACCGAATTGATGGACGAATACAAATCGACCTTTTCGCAAAAGACCAACATGCGCACCATGGGCGAGGCCATCCAGGGCGCGGATATTTTCCTGGGGCTTTCCGCGCCGCGCGTCCTGTCGCCCGAAATGGTCGAGAAAATGGGCGAGAAGCCGATTATTTTCGCCCTGGCCAACCCGCAACCGGAAATCCTGCCCGAGGATGCCCGCCGGGTCCGCCCCGAGGCCATCATTGCCACCGGCCGGTCCGACTATGCCAACCAAGTCAACAACGTGCTGGTTTTCCCCTATATCTTCCGCGGCGCGTTGGATGTGGGCGCCACTTGCATCAACGAAGAAATGAAACTGGCCGCCACCTACGCCTTGGCCGAGTTGGCCCACGCCGAGTCCGACGAGCGAGTGCGCGCTGCCTATAGCGATCAGGGACTCAGCTTCGGCCCCGATTACCTGATCCCCAAGCCGTTCGACTCCCGTCTGGTGCTGAAAATCGCCCCCGCCGTGGCCAAGGCGGCCATGAAGTCCGGCGTCGCCCGCCGACCGATCATCGATTTCGATGCCTATATGGAACGCCTCAGCCAATTCGTCTACCGCTCGGGGCTGGTGATGAAGCCGGTGTTCGAACGCGCTCGCGAACAACGCCGTCGTATTGTCTATGCCGAAGGTGAAAACCGCGCGGTCCTGCATGCCGTGCGCACCGTGGTCGGTGAACGCTTGGCTTTTCCCATCTTGGTGGGACGGCGCGACGTGGTTCTGCGCCGCATCCGTGAACTGGATCTGCGACTGAAGATCGACGAGGATTTTGAGCTGTGCGATCCCAACAGCGATCCGCGCTTCAACGACTACTGGTCGCTGTACCATTCCTTGATGGAACGCAAGGGCGTCAGCCCGGCATCGGCCCGCCAGTCGGTTAGAACCCGGCAGACGGTCATCGCCTCGCTGATGGTAAAACTGGGACAAGCCGACGCGCTGATTTGCGGCACCATCGGCTCCTATGCCGAGCATTTGGCCGATATCACCGAAGTCATCGGCATGCGCGACGGCGTCAAGACTCCGGCGGCCATGACCTTGTTGATTTTGCCGTCCGGTCCGATCTTCCTGTGCGACACCTATGTTACGCCCAAGCCCGACCCCGAGCAAATTGTCGAAAACACCTTGATGGCCGCCGACGAAGTGCGCCGCTTCGGCATTGAACCGAAGGTCGCCCTACTGTCTCATTCCAGCTTCGGCGGACGGGCCACCGAATCGGCTTTGCGCATGTCTACCGCTGTCTCCCGGCTGCATGAACGCGCGCCCTATCTGGAAGTGGACGGCGAGATGCACGGCGACGCGGCCTTAAGCGAAGTGATCCGGATGAAGATTTTCCCCAATTCCAAATTGAAGGGCAAAGCCAATCTGCTGATATTCCCCAATCTGGACGCGGCCAACATTTCCTTCAATCTGCTGAAAATGCTGTGCGAAGGCCTATCGGTCGGGCCCATCCTGATGGGACCCAACCGTCCGGTACACATCCTGACTCCGTCGGCGTCGGCGCGCAATATCGTCAACGTCACCGCCCTGGCAGCGGTGGATTCGCAGATGATCGGCAAAAGCGTTAGAACCTGACGCCCAATAAAAACATAGGAAAGAATAAACTTTCCAACTGGACCTCTTTGTTGCTTAAGAACAGGACATCCCCCTGCGCGAGTCTGAAACATTAGTTTTATAATGTTCACTTTCTCAATGCGGCCTTCCTGTTTACTCTACTGACTTGAAGTCTTAGCTTTGAGTGAGCGGGGAAGAAACTATGAGGCGATCAAGGAGGCGCTGCGTTGTCGTAATAAGCGCGCTTTCCCTTGCATTTTACGCTGCCGTTCCCAAGGTCGCTTATGCCGAATCATTTAATGCTAAAACCACGATCATCGTGGCGAAGGTGTTCGGCTTTCTAGCCCATAAACCCGCACCCGACTCTAAGGTCATCATCTTTCCAGGCGCAGCCGATCTCGCCGTCGCCAAGGCAAACATGGCGACATTGAATGTGGTCGAAGGCACCGTGGCCGACGCGACCACCGCCTTCGCGGTCGTGGTCAACACGCAAGAAGAGGCCAGAGCCGTAAGAAGCGCCAATCCCCAAAGCCTGATCATCAGTGGAGACTTACCCTGCGTTGATGACGGGGACTGCCACGTTGTCATTCAATCAAAACCTAACGTTAAAATTTTCATCAATCTCGCCGCAATCAAAGCGTCGGGAATCGAATTTGAGGCGAACTTCAAAATGCTCATAACGGCGAGGTAGGCTTTGGCAAGATTGGCTCTATCAAGGATCACCGTTCTTATGACTGGCATGATGCTGGCTCCCGTGGCCGCCAACGCCCAGTTGGTGAAATATGGCGATCTGGAAGAAATGTTTGGCGAGCCGGTTACCACCTCGGCAACGGGCAAACCTCAAAAAGTTTCAGAAGCTCCGGCCAATATGGAGATCATCACCAGCGACGACATCAGACGATCCGGCGCCGATAACATCCCTGATGTTCTACAATATCTGACGGGGGTAAACTTCCGTCGATCGGGCTTCAACAATGCCGAGCTTTCCATCCGGGGGTATGATCAACCGTGGAATCCCCGTTTGTTGGTCTTGATCAATGGCCAACCTGTTTACGAAGACTTCTTTGGCGATGTGGTTTGGCCTGCCATCCCTGTTCAGTTGGAGGAAATCAGGCAGATAGAAGTCGTTAAGGGACCCAATGCAGCCCTATTCGGCTTCAATGCCGCCAGCGGCGTCATAAACATCGTGACCTTCGATCCCTTGAGCGATTCCGTCAACAGCTTGACCGCCCGCTATGGCACTCAATCCAGCCGCAGCGGCTCGGTGGTCGCCACCCTGAATTCCAAAGACGAATCGGGGCTTCGCCTTTCCGCCGGGGGAATGAGCGCCAATGAATTTCCTCAACGCAACATCCCACACAATACGGTGACGTCTTATTACAAACCCGAAGCGGAGACTTTCAATTTCGACGGCCGGGCACATCTAAGCGATACGGTGATTTTATCCGCGAACGGCAATACAGGATATATGAACAGGAACCTGCCGCCCGACATTCAATATGAAACCGATAAGACCTGGTCGTTAAGAACCCAATTGACGGCGGACACCGACTATGGACTGACCAATGTGGATGTCTATGGGACGAAATGGCGCTTTAATTTTCCGGTCCTGCAACAAGCCAACAGCGTCACCCAAGACGTTCGGTTGAGCGACGCCTTTAATTTAGGAAAGACTCACACAATTCGCTTGAGCGCCGAATATAAATACAACGAAGCCAGCGGCCAGTTCTTTAACGGCAGCACCGATTTTTATCACATCTATTCGGGCGGACTTATGTGGGATTGGGCCATTTCGCCAACCTTATCCTTTACCAATGCCGTGCGTCAGGACTTTCTTGCCTTGGGCATGAAGGGGAGTTTGTTGGCTGCCACCGGCTTGCACCCCAACGATTATAACAACCGAACCATTGACGCGACCAATTTCAATTCCGGTTTGGTCTATCAAGTGACGACCAACGACACCGCCAGACTTTTGCTCAGTCGGGGCTATCAGCTGCCAAGCTTGAACATTCTAGGCATGCAAATCCCTCAGACCAACGGCGGAGTCTTCTCGGGCGATCCCCACATCCATGCAACCGAGGTGACCAATTACGAAGTGGATTTTGACCATTCCATTTCGAAATTGGACGCCGCGCTCAGGGCGGCCATCTTCCATCAAACCAACCGCAATCTCTTTGGCTTTCTGATTGCCGTTCCCAACAGCAACAGCAACAACCTCGTCAGCAGCAATATCGGCAGCAGCGATGAGACGGGATTGGAGCTGTCGTTAAAAAGCTCACGCGAGAAAGGCCTGCGCTGGAGCTTGGGATACAGCTACGCCACCATTGCCGACAATATAGGGACCAGCGGCGTGAAAATCCTGGCCGAGCCATTCAGCGTCTTTAAGAACGGCACGCCGCACCATACGATCAATGGCGGTCTTGGCTACGGCTGGGAGAAAGTGACCATGGACCTACGCGGGGGATGGCGTTCCTCGTCGCAGGATTGGCAATTCTCCAGTACGGACTTTCTCTATCATTCCATGCGGACCAAGGCCTATTCAACCGTCGACCTTCATGTGGGATACGCGGTGATGGATTTCGTCACGCTGGGGCTAACGGTCGATCAACTGACTCAGTCCTATACCTATGAACGCCGCTCCGGCGACCCTTTGGAGCGGCGAGTCTTTGGTTCTGTGACCTTCCAATATTAAAACGCGATTTCGTATTCCAGCTTGTATTTGAAGGTGCTGGACGGCGTGGCGGTGGAAATGCCGACCAAATATCCAAATTCATATTTAAGCTCGCCCAGGTTGCCCGAGCTAAGCTGACCGACCATGACAGGTCCAATCCGGTGGGATTGCAAGTTCGGCGTCGGAATGTTGTCGATCGCGCCCACGTCGCCATAATATTCGATAGCGGGATCTAGCCATCTCAGCCAATCATACTTGACCTGAACGGCGTAATTGACGTCCAGGCCATCGGTGGCATAAGCGCCCACTTGCTTTTCAAAATACACATTGGCCGTCGTTGTAATATCGCCGATGGTCTTTTGCACCAACGGGCCAAACGTGACGGTGTTGGGATTGCCCGACCGCATCGAACGGCTGAA
>CAIYCT010000010.1 GCA_903924765.1 uncultured Rhodospirillaceae bacterium
GTGTATAGGTAGTCATTGAAATAGATGATAAATTCCAGGGATGTGGTTCGTGCGATGAGTATTGCATGGCGGGACGGGATGAGCACCGGCGTGCCTGTGCTCGACAATGACCACAAGCGTTTGATCGTGATGATCAACGTCTTGGGCGTGGCTTTGGCGGAATCGTCCAGTCAGGTGATTGAACATTCCCTGTCCGACTTGCTTGACTATGTTGTTGGTCATTTCGACCGTGAAGAAAAAGTCTACACAGCTCTAAATTACCCCGGTCTTGCTGATCACCAAAAGCTCCATGCCGCCTTTACCCATAAGGTCAAACTGCTGGACAGCAAGTACCGCACGGCCGCGTCAGACGATGACCGGCGCAAGATTGGCGTCATCATGCACAATTTGCTGCAAGATTGGCTGATCAACCATATTTTGCGCGAAGACCTCAAGATTAAACCGTTGGTTCCTGTGCGCCCTGCTACAACGCCGAAACCGGCCCAGGAATGGGGGCATGATCGGGTCGGCATGCCCGACGATCCGACGCCGAATAAGGCCGAGCGCAATCGCGACATCGAATATACGGTTCCGCCCGAATTGGAACGGTTGTTGAAGCGCATCGAATACGTGGTGCCAGATGTCCCCGAGCCGAAAGGTGGGTTTGAAAGTTTCGATAAATTGTGCGAAGCCGCCATCAATCGGCGCATCGACAAAGTGATGATTTTCTTCCAGCGGTACAATCCATCGGTCAAACGCCTGCTTCCGCCGTTCTTCCTGGCCTCGCCTGAATTCGCTGAGAAATTTCATCATGCTGTGGTCAAGTTCATTTTCCCGGTGATCTGGGAAAGCCGACAGATCCGGGTGCTGTCCACCAGTTTCGACTGGGCCAATACCAATGAAGAAGATTTCTGGAAACATGTCGGCAAGCAGCTTCAGCAGGTCATATTGGAAGGCTGGAACAGCGGTTGGGACAATCTGAAACTGCTTGAAGTTAAGAAGCCCGACGGCAGCCACGTCTATCAGGTCAAGCCCGAGTTGAAGGAGTTGCGCGACATATTGCAGCCTTCCACGCCCGAAGCCTATGACATCCCAAAAATTGGCAACCGCGATATCGAGACGTTTAAGTCGTTGCTAGACCCGGCCGAAGATTGGTGGGACATGCTCAACCGCGCATGGCAAACCTGCCACGATTTGTACGAGCAGGAAAAAGACCAGCGGGTGTTTCAGCAAAAGGCGCGCGAGGGGGCTCTGCGCGACAATCTGATCGCCGCCTTCAATCGCTACCCCGAGCAATGGGCCGACTTTTTGGTGTTGATCTGCCACCGGGTTTTTCCCCGCATTTCCACGACGTTCCTGGAAAGCTTCACCCGCAATTTTGGCCGCAACGAAGCCGAGCGCGAAGCGCATCTGCCCTATACGGTGCGCTATTTGCGGCAGGCGATCGAGCGCCCCGAAATCGCCCGGCAAGAACGCTACGAAGAGGATGAGTGGGAAGAGCAGATGCTGATGCTCAGCAACTACATCAAAAACCGCAAGCCGGATCAGTAAACGGTTATTTGTCCGGCAGACCGACGCAATTGGTCCGCCCTTGCATCACGCAATCCTGAACGCCGCCGTATTGGCGCAGCGAGGTCGCCAGGAACCAAGCGATGCCGACCAGGACAGCGGCAACAACCAACAACGTCGCCATGGACGGTCCCTCGTCTTGATTGTTCGGACCTTCCTGATTGTCGTTGCTGATGTGTTTGTCGTCCTCAGTCACTGCCTTTCAGCCTCTCGATGCGAGCGCCGCACGCGGCCAGCTTTTCTTCCACTCGCTCATAGCCACGGTCCAAGTGATAGACGCGATTAACCATGGTTTCGCCTTGCGCGGCAAGACCGGCCAGGATCAACGAAATGGAAGCCCGCAAGTCGGTGGCCATGACCTGAGCGCCCGACAGGTTGGGAACGCCGCGCACGATGGCGGACGAGCCGTGGACCGTGATTCGGGCGCCCATGCGCATCATTTCTGGCACATGCATATAGCGGTTTTCGAAAATGGTTTCGGTGATCATGGACGCGCCGTGGGCGGTGGTCATCAGCGCCATCAATTGCGCCTGCATGTCGGTGGGAAAGCCTGGATAGGGCTCAGTCATGATATCGGTGCCGACGATGTCGCACTCATCGGCTTTGACCCGCAACCCGCGCTCTGTTTCGGTGATGGTCACGCCACTTTCTGCCAAGACCTTGACTACCGAGGCCATGAGTTCCATCCGAGTGCCGGTCAATTCCACATCGCCGCGCGTAATGGCGGCGGCAACCGCGTATGAGCCGGTTTCGATGCGGTCAGGGACCACGCTGTATTGCGCGCCGTGCAAGGCTTCGACGCCTTCAATACGCAGGGTTCCGCTGCCGATGCCCTGGATCTTGGCGCCCATGGCCACCAAGCATTGGGCCAGATCGATGATCTCCGGTTCTTGCGCGGCGTTAGCGATGACGGTTTCGCCCTCGGCCAAGGTGGCCGCCATCAGGGTGTTCTCGGTGCCGCCCACGGTCACTTGCGGAAAGATGATTTTCGCGCCTTTCAGCCGACCCTTGACGTGAGCGTTGATATAACCTTCGTCCAGCTCGATCTTAGCGCCCATCTGCTCCAGCGCCTTCAGATGGAAATCCACCGGACGGGTGCCGATGGCGCAGCCGCCGGGAAGCGAGACGCGGGCTTGGCCGTGGCGGGCCAGCAACGGCCCCAACACCAAAATGCTGGCGCGCATTTTTCGCACCAGATCATAGGGCGCTGTGGTGTTGGTGATGGTGGCAGCGCTTAATTCCAAGGTGCGGCCAGTGGGGCTGCCTTGACTGCTGTCGCCGTTCAGCGCCATGGAAACGCCGTGCTGAGCCAACAGATTGGCCATGGTGGTGATGTCCACCAAATGGGGCAGGTTGGACAAGGTCAGGGTCTGGTCGGTCAGCAGACAGGCGGGCATCAAGGTCAAAGCCGCGTTTTTGGCGCCGCCAATGGCAATGGCGCCCCGAAGCGGCACACCGCCGACAATGCGTATCCTGTCCATGTTTCTGCGATCCTAGATAAGTCAAAGTCCTTCGTGTAGCCCGCCACTGGTCCACTGGTCAAGCAGTGCCGAAGGCCTGTATGATGGGAGGATGATGCAAAAGGGGGAATTGGTATGCGGAAATGGTTTGGGGTGACGCTGGCGGCGTTGTTGGCCTGTTGGGTAAACCCCGTTTGGGCCGGACATAAGACCATCGATATTGCCAACCTTAAGAAGCAGTTGGATCTGCCGGCCGGTGGATTCGGCGAGACTTTCGATATGAAAGTGGTGGTGCAGATGGTTTTCAATCCGGGCATGTCTGACAAGCGCGGCTGTCGCCTGCAAGTCTTTCTGACCAATCAAAGCAAGGTGATGATCAATCTGCGCACCCACATCACCACTTACGATTCACAGCCGGAAGTGGCCGACGTCAATCTGGTTCCCAGCGGCGATTTGATGCCGGGGCAAATGGTGATGCGGCTGTATTCGTGCAAACCTGCCGATGCGGTCGATGTGTCCCGCGACAACCTGTATGCTTGGCCCAATGTCTGCGACATTGATGGACATGAACAATCGCCGTGCCCGGTGGAGATTCACTTTTCCTCGACATTGGGAATCATGGAGCCCCCTAAATAGGCCCAAAATGAGCGAAGCGGAAAAAATACTCAGATCGGGATGGACCACCGGCGCTTGCGCCACGGCGGCGGTGAGGGCGTGCCTCCAGGTCTTGCGCGGTCAAGAGTTTCCCGATCAAGTCACAATCGTATTGCCGCGGGGCGAAAAGGCCCAGTTTGCCGTTTCCTTATCCGAATGTGGCGACGGCTGGGCTCGGGCGGGCGTGATCAAGGACGCAGGCGACGACCCGGACGTGACCCATGGGGCGATGATCATCGCCACGGTGCGGCGGGGTCCCGTGGGGTCAGGCATCGTGTTCAAGGCCGGTGTGGGCGTCGGAACCGTCACCAAGCCGGGGCTGCCGTTGGCCGTGGGCGAACCGGCCATCAATCCGATTCCGCGTCTGATGATGTCCGAGCAAGTCGAAACAGCCGGTCTGCCGGATGTGGAAATCGAGATTTCGGTCCCCAATGGCGAACGCATCGCCGCCAAGACTTGGAATCCCCGCCTGGGGATCGTGGGCGGAATTTCTATTCTGGGCACCACTGGCATCGTGGTGCCCTATTCTTGTTCTGCGTGGATTCACTCTATCCACAGCGGTATCGACGTGGCCCGCGCCACCGGCTTGACCCATGTGGCCGGATGCGTGGGCAACACCTCGGAATTGGCGGTCAAGGCTCTGTATGGATTGGACGACGCAGCCATCATCGATATGGGCGATTTCGTCGGCGGCATGCTTAAACATCTGCGCACCCATCCTGTCGCCAAGGTGACGGTGGCCGGAGGCTTCGCCAAACTATCGAAATTGGCTACCGGAGCCATGGATCTGCATTCCAAGCGCTCGCAGGTGGATAAGGACTGGCTGGCGGATCGACTGAGGGAATTGGGGGCGGATGAGTCCGTCGTCGCCCAAGCTCGCCTTGCCAATACCGGATTGGAAATCCTGGATTTGTCCTTGAGTCACGGTTTGGCCTTGGGCGATGTGGTCGCTCAGACCTGCGCCACAGTATGCCGCGCGGTGTTGGGGGATGCTCCTGTCGTTTTAGATGTGCTAGTGTTTGACCGTCTCGGAGGCCTTGTGGGACGGTCTGATTAATGGATCTTCCTGAATTATGGATTGAGAATGCGGCAAAGTGTTGAAAACTATAAGATTATTGCGGATCTGCCCCCGGGAGATTTTCCAGCCGAAGGCAGTTCAGTCGGTAAAAAGGAAATTATCCATTATGCCTTTGCCGATAACGCGCCGACAAGAACCGTGCTCGACATAGGATTTGGCACTGGGCATTTGGGCTCGTTGATCAAAAAGAATCCCGAAACAACTCATTGGCAGGTTGATGGGATTGATGGTTTTTACAACAATTGCTGCAATGTCAAGCTTTTTGACAAGAGTTATTATCGCAATATCTGGCATGGTTTGGCCCAGGATATCCCCAACAAGCAGTTAAGTGACTATGACGTTATATGCTTGTTCGATGTGATCGAGCACCTTGAACCGGAACCGGCTAAGGAATTGCTGCGTCATATTTTGAGTAATTTAGGCGATAAGAGTCTGTTCATTATCAGCACGCCGCTGTTTTTTTGGCCTCAAGGTCATATCAATGAGGGTGATCTCGAAGAACATCTTATCGGCGTTCCGGCTCAATCCCTGCTGCTGCTTTCGCCCCTGAAATATTACATCGACAGCACTTTCCTTATCGGCACGTTTATTTTATCTCGGAAGAGCCTCGAATCCTTGGACTTCTTTGAACCGACTAAGGATCAAAACTTCAACATGGAGGCCGGGCGGCGACATCTTGATGCCCTTGGCATCTTGGCAAAGGATACGCTCGTCTGTGCGGTTCCAGGTTAAGCTTTAACCACCGTTAGAATCACCACCGGCATGGCGGGCCGCCAGATGTGGAAGCGGCCCAGCGCCTCGGGGTGGCTGACGGCGATCTGACACAGCTCGCCGCCCCAGTCTTGGCGCAATTGGAACGCCAGTGACTGGCTTTCCAGGGTGACGGCGTTCAAGACCAATCTGCCGCCCGGTTTCAAGGCCTCCCAGCAGATTTTGGGCACGTTGGGGGCCGTTAATCCGCCGCCGATGAAAATGGCGTCTGGGGCTTCCAAACCGCGCAAGGCCTCGGGCGCTTGTCCGGCAATCAGGGTCAGTGCGGGTACTCCAAGGGCCGTCTTGTTATGTGTGATCAGTGCTTGTCTCTCGGCATTGGCTTCGACGGCGATGGCGCGGCATTTGGGATGAGAGCGCATCCATTCAATGCTGATGGAGCCGCAACCGGCCCCCACATCCCACAACAATTGGCCGGGTTCGGGCGCCAATCGCGCCAAGGTGGCGGCGCGGACATCCCGTTTAGTCAATTGACCGTCATGGCGAAAGGCGTCGTCGGGCAATCCGGCCAAAGTCGTCAGGCCGGCGGGACCGACGCATTCCACGGCTACCACGTTGAGATCGGCGCAATGGGAATGGGACCACGCGGCGGCTGTGCCATCCAAACGGCGCTCCTTAGCCGATCCCATATGTTCCAGCGCCGTCATCTTTGATTCGCCAAACCGCCGTCCGATCAACAACTCGGCCAGAAGTTTGGGCGTGTGTCCGCCTTCGGACAGGATCAACAGACGCGCGCCGGGATGTAAGTGGGGGTGAACCAGTTCTAATGGCCGTCCATGGACGGTCAGGCAGACGCAGTCCTGAACCGCCCATCCCAGCCGCGACGTCGCCAAGCTGAAGGAAGAGGGAGCGGGCAGAACGCGCATTTCTTCTGGCCGGACATGATGGGACAAGGTCGCGCCCACGCCGTAATGCATGGGATCGCCGGTGGCCAGAACACAGACCTTGTGGCCGCGTTTGGTCAAAATCATGTCGATTCCCAAGGAAAACGGGCTGGGCCAGACCTCACGCTGTTGATCATCGATGGGGGGGGCCAACTCAAAATGGCGTTCTCCACCCACCACCAGAGACGCTTCGGCAAGAGCCTGACGGGCTTCATCCCCCAAGCCGGAATGGCCATCCTCGCCAATGCCAATGATGGTCAGCCAGACAGAATCCATGATCAGGCGGGGCGTTTCGGAGGCAACCGAGACGGTTTGCCATCGGCTCCGACGAAGGGAAACAGCCCCACCCGAAAGCTGTCGGTCATATGGTGGGCGCGGGCTTTAGCTCGGGCGGCGGCTTCTGCGGGCAAGGTTTGTTCGGCGGCTGTGACGAACAGGGCCAGCCAGCGGTCGAAATGATCCGGCTCGATGGGCAGGGACATATGGGGCGGGAAAGGATGGCCCTTATAACGGCTGGTGCCCAACAGCGCATGGGACCAGAAATTCTGCACGATGACCAGATGGGAGTCCCAATCGTTGATGGCGGAGGCGAACACGGGGGCCAGCTTTTCATCGGCGCGGGCGCTGTCATAAAACACCCGCACCAAGGTGGCGATTTGCTCTTCGCTGACAGTGGCA
>CAIYCT010000011.1 GCA_903924765.1 uncultured Rhodospirillaceae bacterium
GCCGGTGCAAATCAAAATTTCCAGATTTTTGTTAGGCGGCAGAACGTTGGTTTTGGGGGCGGTCCGCGACGTGTCCGACCGCATCAATGTGGAAGTAGCCTTGCAAGCCAGTGGCGAACGGATGGAATTGCTAGCGGCCAATGTGGCTGAAATGCTGGCTGTGTTGGATCTGAACGGCCGCTATACTTATGTCTCTCCCGCCTCCGTATCCGTGGGCGGCCAGTCTCCTTCGGACTTGCTAGGTCATTTGGCGCAGGAATTTGTCCATCCCGACGATTGGGGCAGTGTCCAATCCGGCATGCACGAGGCCTTGGGTCAACATGGCCGGTGCGCGCGAACCTATCGGCGAAAACAAAGCGACGGGACCTATCGCTGGGTCGAGACATCCATGCGGCCTGTCATGGGAAAAGACGGCCAGCCCCTGGAATTGGTGATTTCCGTTCGCGATATTTCCGACCGCATCCGGCAGGGTCAGCAAGATGTTCTGCGCAGTCAGTTTTTCGAACAGTTGGTACGGCGTAACCGTCTCGATGACATCCTTAGGCTGCTGGTCGCGTTTGTGGAATGCGCACATGACGGATTGATGTGCATGATTTTGTTGGTCGAAGAAGGACGGGCGCATCCAAACTTGATAACGTCCGCTCAATTGCCGGATTCTTTCCGCTCGGTGATCGAGACCGCGTGGCAGGATAAAACTCTTGGCGCGATCAGCAGCAGCGAGTTTTTGCAAGAACGGAATTTGGTCGAGGACATCGATGCTTTGCCAGTTCAGTCCGTTATTCGGTTGGCGTGCCAACAAGCGGGGTTCCGCGCGTGCTGGTCAGAGCCGATCCGGGGCGAGGGCGGGGTGATTTTGGGATCGATCAGCGCCTATCGGACATTTTGCTCGCAGGCTGGCATGGAAGATATCCGCACCTTGGAAGCGGCCGCCGAAATGGCCAGCGTCGCGATCTTGCGCAAACGATCCGATGACGAGCTGCAATTGGCTCTGTCGGTGTATAATGTCAGCAAGGAAGGCATTATGGTCACCGGCCCCGACAATTCGATCGTGCAGGTCAATCCGTCCTTCACCACCATCACCGGCTATGAAATCCAGGACGTGTTGGGAAAGAATCCTCGCATTCTCAGCTCTGGCCGCAATACCCGCGCTGTTTACCAGGACATGTGGAAGTCGTTATCGACCAAAAATCATTGGCAGGGCGAGGTGCTCAATCGCCGAAAAAATGGCCAGGAATATAATGAATGGCTGACCATCAGCGTCATTCGCGGCCCCGATGGTTCCGCGCAACGTTATGTAGGCATGTTCGCCGACATTACCGAGTGGAAGAATGCTCAGGATGTGATAGTCCGCCAAGCCAATTTTGACACTCTGACCGGCCTGCCCAATCGGCGGCTGTTCCGGGATCGGCTGGAACATGAAATGAAGAAGATGGATCGAGATCGGGGCCAACTGGCCTTGATGTTCATCGACTTGGACCACTTCAAGGAAGTCAACGACACCTTGGGCCACGATGCGGGCGATCAATTGCTGGTCGAGGCGTCCAAGCGCATGGGCAGTTGTGTCCGCGCCTCCGATACGGTGGCCAGACTGGGGGGCGACGAATTCGCGGTTATTTTGGCCGGAGTGCCCAACGCTCAACTGGCCGAACGGGTGGCCAGCGAAATTATCGCCATGCTGGAAGAGCCGTTCCATGTCAAAAGCGAGGCGGCGCACGTATCGGCTAGTGTGGGCATCACGTTCTATCCCAACGACGCGGAAGACGCCGAATCGTTGATGAAGAATGCCGATCAAGCCATGTATGCCGCCAAGAGCCAAGGCCGCGATCGTTTCAGTTGGTTTACCGATTCCATGCAAAAGGAGGCCGAGGAGCGGCTGATGTTGGCTAACGACTTGCGCGAGGCGTTGGCGGTGGGCGGGCTCAAGGTCTATTATCAGCCCATCGTTGATCTTAGAACCGGTCGCGTGGTCAAGGCCGAGGCGCTGATCCGCTGGCATCATCCGACCTTGGGCGAAATCTCGCCGCCGCGTTTCATTCCCATTGCCGAGGAAACGGGCCAAATCAATATCCTCGGCAGCTGGATTTTCCGCCAATCGGCCATCTTGGCCAAGAAATGGGTGGATTGGGCTCACGCTCAAGGCGACGAGGAACTGGCGAAAATCATCCGCATCAGCGTCAACAAATCGCCCAAGCAATTTCATGCCCACACCACCTTCAACAATTGGGTGGATATCCTTAAAGAAATCGACTTGCACCCGTCCCATATGGTGATCGAAATCACCGAAAATCTCTTCCTGGGCGACCATGTGGACATTGCCCAGAAACTTCAGCGCTTCCGCGATGTGGGCATGGCACTGTCGTTGGATGATTTCGGCACCGGCTATTCGTCATTGGGCTACTTGAAAAAGTACGAAGTGGACTATTTGAAAATGGATCAGAGCTTTGTGCGCGGCATGCTCGATCAAGCCAGCGACCGCGCCATTGCCGAGGCCATTCTGGCTATGGCGTCGCGTCTGGGTTTGGATGTGGTCGCGGAAGGCATCGAACACCCCGAGCAACGAGACTTTCTTGCCAAGGCAGGATGCCGCTACGGTCAGGGCTTTCTATTCTGGAAAGCCATGCCCGAAGAAGAATTCCTGGCCTTAGTGACCAATTCTATGGCTCCAGTTTAAGGCTGACACCGGCGATGACCGTCAAAATGCCGAAAACACTCCTGCTCGCGACAGCGTTTGCCTTGTGCGTGTCTTCAACCGCCCAGGCCGAGCAGCGCGCCATGGTGAATGTGACGACCTATCCATGGAGCACCGTGGCCAGGGTAGGGTACGGACATGGCTGGTGCAGCGCGGTTTTGATCGGGCCATCCTTGGCGGCGACGGCGGCGCATTGTCTGTGGAACAAGACCACGCATCGGCAAATGAAGCCTCAGGCGCTAAACGTCGTCGTCGGCTATGACCGTGGCATCCCCATTGACGGGTCCTATGTCACCGGCGTGACCCTGCCCGAGAATTGGGTGCCCGAAGAAACCGATCATTACGGACAAGAGCAGGCTGGGCGCGATTGGGCCTTGCTGGAATTGGAAAAGCCGTTGGGGACCATCGTGGGTTGGGTGGCCTTGTCGGACGCCATCAAACCAGGAGTGCCGGTAGCTGCGGCCGGATACGGTACGGGCATCAGCGCGGTCGTCGCCGCCGATACCGCCTGCCATATGAAGGGCCACAAGTCCACGGGGGCTTGGACCTATGATTGCGATACAGTGCCAGGTGATTCAGGGGGGCCGGTGTTTTCCTGGGACGGCAATGCCCCGCGCGTGGTCGCCGTCAACGTGGCCCGATTTGGCGGTCGCGAAGGCGGCGCCGTGGCGGCGGCGGATTTTATCGCCCAGGCCCGGAAATTGGGCGCGCCCAATGAAAACAATGCGGTGAAATTAATCGAGTCGCATCAATAGACATCATAAAAAAAGGCCGCCCCGTTAAGGGCGGCCTTGGTCTAAAAACGACGATTACTTGCCTGCGATGTTTTGGGCAACCATGCAATACAGCATCGCCAGCGACAGCACCGTGTTGGTGCGCGACGCCAGCATGGCGGTGCGAGCGGCCTTTGCCTTCGCGTCGGCGTCGGCTTCAACGATGCCCAAAGCGATCTTCTGATTCGGCCAAATGATGAACCACACGTTGAAGGCCATGATCAACGCCAGATACATGCCGACTCCGATGGTGACGAAACCGTCCATGAAGGTCAGCGCCTGCGGCAGGTAGCCCTTGTGACCGGCAACGGCCAAACCGGTGATCACGGTGGCCAGAGCGCCGTAACGGAACCAGAACAGGGCCGACGGAGCGATGAACTTGCCGACAGCGGGCTTCAGTTCGGCGGGGATCTTCGGCATGGTGGGAATTTGCACCAGGTTGAAGTACCACAGCAAACCAATCCACAATACGCCGGAAACCACGTGCAGCCATACGGCCACGGCCATGGTGTCGATGTTGCCGCCACTAACGCCCAGCAACACGATCACCGCCAAAATGACGGCGGCTAGAATGGCATAATTCAGCTTCTCAAGAACAATGGTCATTTGGAAAACTCCCCTGCAGACTGACCGGATTGACGAACTTCCACACTAGATAGGGTTAATAATCAACAATGTGAAGTCTTTATTGGAAAGATTCTTTAGAAAGTAAGGGCTGGCGCGCCAAGAGCTTGGCGGGCGGCGGACAGACCGGAAATTATGGCGGCTTCGATTGTACAAGGCCATGGCGATTTTATCCAGTCTCCGGCCAAGATCATATTTGGGTGGGGAGTCAAGGCATCGGGCCGCAATCCGACTTGGACCGGCGTATGGGCCAGAGTGGCGCGTTTTTCCTTGATGATGCGATGGGGCGGCGTCTGATCGGGGGACAGCTTCAAAAGGGGAGCCAATTCGCGCCACAAGCTGTTGGCTATGGCAGCGGAGTCTTGGGTGACCACATCCTCCGCAGCCGAAACCGTCACCGACAGCAAACAGCCGCGCGCCGACACCCATTGCCCGACGCCGCCGGTCAACCCTAACCAGGGCATCTCGCCAGGCAATGTGGGGGGAGAGTCCAGCCGGAAGTGTCCGTTGACGATGGAGCGCGTGGCAAGATCGGGCAGGGACGGGAACAAATCCTTTGCCGCCCAAGGCGGCACGGCTAGCACGACGCGATCATCCGGCCCCAGCTCGATGCGCCGATCATCAAAAATCAAGGCGTTGTTTTCCATGCTGCGCAGGCGGTGATTGAAATGGATTTCTACCGAGCGGCTGCGCAGGGTGGACAAGGCCGGTTCGACGAATGCCGCCGACAAACCGGCGGGGAAAATCCAGGGATTGAGCGAGGACAATCCTCGTTTCAGCGCCATCCGCAGCAACTGGGCGAACAGGGGAGCCGAGGCCTCGTCGCAATGGGTGTTCAAGGCCGCCACGCACAGCGGGTCCCAAATGGTGGAGAAGCTTTTGGTCCGTCCCAGCGATTGGGTGACGGTGGTGCGTTCGTCCAGTCCAAAAGCCCCTACTGCCCGCAACAAATCCAAGGGACGGCGCATCAAAGCCCAAGGCGACAAGGTCCAGGCGTGGCCGGTGGACACATTGACGAAGGGGAATTTCGGCTGGCCTTGGTCCATCATGGGCAATCCGCCGACCGCGCGGGCGAAATCGATGGCAGCGCGATTGACGTCCATGACCAGATGGGTGCCGTTGTCGATCACCAGATCCAGGGTCGGATCATAAAATGACCGGCAGCGCCCGCCCGCATGATCGGTGGCTTCGTGCAAGGTGACGGGCCATCCGGCGCGCGACGCGGCGACACTGGCGGCCAGACCGGCCAATCCTGCCCCAACCACATGCAGCATGAAAACACTCTCCCCCGTCACGACGTTCTGTGACATCTATACCAAGCCTGTCCTTCAATCCAAGGTTTCTTATGTCCCAAACGCCTATTTCCCCTTTGGCCTTCGAGGTGCGCCGCTATGACCGCGAGCGGTTTGTTACCACCTTGTTCATTCCAGAGGACAAGCGAGACGCGGTGTTGGTCCTGTACGCGTTCAACGCCGAGGTGGCGCGGATCAAATCCCTGGTGCGCGAACCGCTGGCCGGGGCCATTCGATTGCAATGGTGGCGGGACGCTGTCAACCGAGAGCGTCCGCAGTCGGAAGTCGCGAACCATCCCATCGCCTCGCCCTTAACCCGAATGCTGGATAGCGGTCAGGTTCCGACGAATTTGCTGTTGGATATGGTGGACGCTAAGGAACGGGATTTGAACAATCAACCCTTCAACAGTTTGGCTGAAATGGTGACCTATGCCGACGCTACCGCTGGCAATTTAGGAACCGCCGCTCTTCACGCTCTGGGGGTCACGGATGAAATCAATCTCAATGCCGCGCGCGGCGCTTGCATCGCCTATGCCCTGACCGGATTGGCGCGGTCGGTGGGGGCCCATTTGTCACAAGGTTGGATGAGTCTGCCCCATGATCTGTTATCCGAATGCGGGATCGATCCCGCCCATGTCTCGGCCAAGTCCGACCTTGCCAAGCCGGTTCGCCGGTTGACCGAACAAGCCGAAACCATTTTGTCCATCGCCCGTAAGGCGAGGGTGGTCAAAGCGGCGCTGCCGGTGTGTCTGCATGGGACTTTGGCGCAAGGCCATGGCGCTTTGCTCAAAAAGTCCGGGTGGGACCCGTTCGATGCAGCCCTGGCAAAACCGCACCCCATGCCAATCAGGTTGGCGTGGCATTCATGGTTGGGGCGCTTCTAGAGTATCCGTTATGTTCAATCTCCGCTTTCGTCATGCCCGTGCTCGACACGGGCATCCACGTTGCTCCGTCTGGCAATTTGCCCGTTGAATCACGTGGATGGTCGGATCAAGTCCGGCCATGACGAGCCAGGGGCATATGACTCTGTACGGTCGCAAACCGCTTCTAACCCAGTATAACGCCCACTTTCCCAGTAATTGTCTGGGGTTACATGGCATTGGAGACCTGTGCGGCGCAATAAATCTATTGCGTTGAAGGCCGTTTTATGGTGTTTAAGGGGCTCATGAAGCGGGTGCCATGCCCGCTTTCATCTTTTGAAAGACAATAATTTGACGACTTTTACCGATCTCGGCTTGGCCGAGGTTATTCTTCGCGCTGTTGCCGAAGAAGGCTATACCACTCCTACCCCGATCCAACAAAACGTCATTCCGGCGGTGATGGACGGTCATGACGTGTTGGGTATTGCCCAAACCGGAACCGGCAAGACAGCCGCGTTCGTCCTCCCTCTCTTGAACGCTCTGCTCAAAAACAATGAGCGTCCGGCGGAACGGACCTGCAAGGCTTTGATTTTGGCCCCCACGCGCGAGTTGGCCAATCAAATCGGCCAATGTATCCGCACCTACGGCAAGCACATGCGCGTTTCCGTCGCGGTGATCGTCGGCGGCGCCGCCCAAAGTCCGCAAATTCGCGCCTTGTCGCGCGGCGTTGACATCGTCGTCGCCACTCCTGGCCGCCTGATGGATCACATGGGCACCGGCGCGGTCAAATTGTTCGGCACCCATATGGTGGTGTTGGACGAAGCCGACCAAATGCTGGACATGGGCTTCATTCCCGCCATTCGCAAAATCATGGGCGCCTTGCCGATCAAGCGTCAGACCTTGTTGCTGTCAGCGACCATGCCGCCGGCCATTCGCGGATTGGCGAACGATTTCTTGCGCTCGCCGAAGGAAATCGCCGTCGCGCCTGCGGCCCGCCCTGTGGATCGCATCCAGCAGCGAGTCATGTTGATGGAAAGCGGCGCCAAGCGCGGCGCTTTGGTCTCGGTCTTGAACGAGGCCGATGTGGAACGGGCGATCGTTTTCACTCGCACCAAGCGCGGCGCCGACCGGGTCGAAGCTCATTTGGAAGAAGCGGGTATTTCCTCGGGCGCCATTCACGGCAACAAAAGCCAAAGCCAGCGTGAGCGGGCCTTGGCGGCTTTCCGCGATGGTCGCATCAAAGTGTTGGTCGCCACCGATATTGCCGCGCGCGGCATCGATGTCGATGGGATCACCCATGTGGTCAATTTTGAATTGCCCAACATCCCGGAATCCTACGTCCACCGCATCGGCCGCACCGCGCGCGCCGGAGCCAGCGGCGTGGCTATTTCGTTTTGCGATTCGTCCGAACGCGCTTTCTTGCGCGATATCGAGAAACTGATCGGCAAGACTTTGGACGCCACGGGCGATTTCGGCCATCAGGGCCGTCATAACCAGGGTGAGCGTCCGGCTGGGTCCCATGCCAAGCGTCCGGCGCGGTCCGCCCAAGCCAAGCCCAAGGATCACGGTTCCAGGGATCAGGCCAAGCCCAAGCAAGCAGGGGCCGGGGGAAAAGACGGCAGCGCGCCTGCCAAACGTCGCCAAGGTCCCGGCAATGCCGGTGCGCCCAAACAATTTTCAGGCGCACGGCGGACCCAAACTCGGGCCGCATAAAACGAAATCCTTGCAGAAACTTACGTTTAATCCCATTTGAACGGTATTTCCCCTATACAC
>CAIYCT010000012.1 GCA_903924765.1 uncultured Rhodospirillaceae bacterium
CCAGCTCGGTCTTGGGCGGCAAACATCCGTCCCAAAGCTCGCACCAGCCGTTGGCCATTGGTCGAAGTGGCCCGGTCTTCGCCGATGGCATCGCCCATCAGTTCAGCCACTTCTTCGGCGGTCATGCTGACCAAGATCGATCCCAGGGTCTGGACGGCATCGGCCAGCAATTGCGGAATGGGGCTGCCATCATCTTCGGTTTCGGCTTCCCATTCGACCGTGCTTTGCAGGCAGGCCAGCGATTGCAGCAACTGCGCCAGCCAGCCCACATCGCCAAGATCACGCTTAAAGTTCTGCTTCGGCGGCGGGGATTGGGTCACGGTACTGGCCTCCATAATCTGTCTTGCCCAATCAACCATCGGCGCAAGGTCGAACTCTGCCGCCCGTCCGGCCACCAAGGCGCTGGCCAAAGCCGGGACCGGCACCACCGAAACCTCCAGCAGTTCCTGCTGTGAATAATCGAAACATCCGGGGGAGCGGTTCTTGGCCGGTTTGCCCGCCTTGGGCAGAAAGCCGACGCTGACCGCATTCAGGAACCCGGCCACCACCATGCGGAAGACGGTTTCGGCCATGGGGTTGATCTCGCCTGGCATGAACTCCACGTCGCCCATCAGCCGGTCGCCTTGGACAAAAACATTGACCATGCGGCCAATGACCGAGGCCACATGGCTTTTATCGTGGGCAAACAGCACCACCGGGTTTTTCATATAAGAAGCAGTGTCCCAGCCGCCGGTGGCCAAGGTATGGCCGTCACGGGCCACGCTGGAATCCGACAGCACAAACCGCACAATGCGAGTCTCGGCATCAATCTCCGGCTGGCCAATGGCGGCAAGCCGGATGATCTGCTGATAAGGCATGGCATGTCTTTCAAGAATGATGTGGACTGCCGTCCACGCCTGCTCGGAGGCTCGCCTCCGAACCTCGGGTGATTAATAAAATGGGTTTGGGCAGCAGCCCAATTTTAGGCGTGATGACGCGGGCTTTGATCCGGGTTCTTGATCGACGCATCGCCAGCCCCCGCCGGAGCAGAGCCGGATGCCTCACTGCCCAAATCGTTGGCTTCAAAAATCTCGCTATCCAAGGGGGCCATATTGACCGGACGGAACACCTTGTCGCCATCCGGCACCGGGTCCAGACCTTCGGCATCGCGGATTTCGTTGGTGGTCAGCCAGCCTTGAATGCCCAGACGGTAATTGGCATAGCGGGCACTGATGTCGCCCCGCAGCAGGGTGGACATATCGAACAGCAATTCCACATCGTCCGGCAGATCGAAGGTCATCGCCGCCCGTTGCGACCAGATCTCGGTATAGGTGGACAGTGTAAAGTTCACATATTCCTGCGACAACTGGGTCAGGCTGTTGTTGGTGGCCTTGGTCAGTTCGCCGATCATGTGCGGCGGCACCCGCCACAACCGGGCCACGGCATTCAGTTGGAAGGTGCGACTGGCGATAAATTCGATGTCCTGACTGGTCATGGACAGGGGCTGCCATTTCAGGCCCATTTCCAGCACCGCCGTCTTGCCGCTGTTGTTCAGACCGCTTTGCGCCTGTTGCCATGCCAGCTTGGACCGCTCGAACGAATCCGGTGACATCTTCTGATCGGTGGTCAGGATGCCGGACGGCTTGGCGGCATTGGCCATCCACCGCGCCGCCTGTTGTTCTTGGGCGATGGACAGGCCGATGGTTTCCCGGTTGAGCGCAATCTTCGACAAGCCGGTCAGGCCGTTGGACGACAAGCCTTTCAGATGGAACACATCCCGTGCCGGGATCATCAGCGGCACATTGGCCAGCTTGGCATTCTCGTGCAGCCCCACCCGGTTGACCCGCCAGAACAGATCGCCGTTCGGCGCTTCCCACAATGACACCCGATCCGGGTTGATCGGCACCAAGAACAGCGGCTTGCCAAAGGCATTGCGCACGATCACCGCATAGGCGTTGCCCCGCAACAGCAGCCCCATCATCATTTGTGAGGCAAATTCCTGCCATGTCTGCCAATCGTTCGGGGCTTTCAGCAACGAATAAAGTGGATGGAACTGGGCCAGCTTGCGCCGTCCATCGGCCAAACGCTGCACCAGCCGGGGCCGCAGCTTGGACACATCTTCGGCCAGCAGCGATACACAGGCCATGACCGCATCGCACGACATGGCGGTCTGCTGGTCAATATGGATGCCGGTTGCCGATTTGACGGAATAACCCGATCCCAGAAACCCGCCGTCGTCGCTTATGTCCCGGTGCAATGCCGCCTCGTGCCCCACCACCCAGCCATAGGCGGCACGCAGCAAGGATGGAAGCGACATGGCAAAACACCTACCAGATATGAATTTCAGGCAAACCAGATGCCTCGCCGGGGGAGGATGCCGCGCCCACCGCCATGGCCAAGGCGATCAGGGCATCAATGCGGTTGACCGCTTTGCGTTTGGAGAACCAGAAGTTCCCGAACGGATCATTCTCGGTGGCCGCCGACATGATCGCCGAGATCAGCACCGGATTGCGCAGCAGCCGGATGCGCTTTTCCAAGATCAGGGTTTCCAGTTCCAGCTTGGACCCCGGCATCCATAGGCCGGTTGCGCCTTTTTTCTTGCCGCCTTGCGGATGCTCGATGGTTTCCAAAGTCAGGCCAAGGGCATCCAGTTCCGGCTCGAAATGCCGTTTGAAGCCATAGGAATCATAGGCCAGACATTTAACCTCGAACAGGCCGACCATCTCGGCGATCCGTGCCGCGACAAAGTCGAAGCCGATCACCTTGCGGCCCTCAGCCACGTTCAAATGGCCCTCCCGTGCCCAGATGTCATAGGGCACCTTGTCGCGCAAGGCCCGCTGGCTCAAGGTCTCGCCCGGCGTCCATGCCTCAATCCAGGCATCATAGGTCGGCTGGCCATCCTGATTGCGCCCGGTCGGCACACAATAGCCCACCGCCGTTAAATCCTGCGTGGCCGACAGATCCAGTCCCAGATAAACCGCTTCGCCGGAATGTTCATACACATCAAAATCCGCCAGCACCGCCTCCAAGGTCGGGCGCGACATCCATGCGGTTTCCGCTTCGGTCCAGACGCAAAAATGCAGGCGCAGAATGTTGTTCAGCTTGCCCGGAATGGCCTTGGCCTGCGCTACTACCCCGGCCAAATAGCTGGGCTGAACCGTGCCCCCCAGCAGCGGATTGGCCTTGACCCAGCATTCGGGATTGTCCAGCGGCTGATCGTCATGGTCCAGCGAACAGACAAAGGCAAAGGTCTCGTCGTCAATGACCTCGCCGACAAAGGTAAATTGTTCGTCCGGTTCCCGCGTTCCCGCCGCCACCCGCACCGCGTGTTGATGTTCCTGCCAACAGACCGATTGCCGGTCTGATCCGCTGTTGGTAGCCATGCACAGCAACGGCTGTCTGCGCCATTTGAAACCGCGCTCCAGCAGTTCGACCGTTCTGGCGTCCCGATGCTCATGCACCTCGTCGCACAAGGCGCAATGGGGACGCGGCCCGCTTTGGCCTTCATCGCTGGAAATGGGCCGGAAGAACGAGCCTTTCTTCAGATCGGCCAAGTTCCACACCGGATTGCCGCCGGATTTGGTCAAACGCGACGACAGGGCCGGGCTTTGATCCACCATGGCCACCGCATCCCGGAACAGGACCATGGCTTGGTCTTTCTTGGAGGCCGCAGCATAGACTTCGGCTCGCGGTTCGTCATCGGCCACCAAGCAATACAGGCCAATCCCGGCCAGCAAGGGCGACTTGCCATTCCCTTTGCCTTCCTCGTCGTAAAAGCGCCGGAACCGCCTTGTGCCGTCCGATTTCTTCCAACCGAACAACGACCCCACCCGAAACGCCTGCGACGGATGCAGCACATAAGGTTTGCCCTCGAACTGCCCACCGTTCAGCCGCAACACATCGGGAAAGAAGTTGATCGCCCGGCTGGCTGCCGCCTTATCCCAGACCAGTCCGCGTATCTTGCCGTTCTTCAGATCCTGCAAATGGCGGCGGCAGGCATTGCGGACATGCGGACCCGCCACCACTTTCCCGGCCACCACCTCTTTGGCCCAAGCGGTGGTCGGATCAGAAATACTTGTCTGCCGGGTCTTCGTCGTCCTGCGTCCGCTCGCTCCGGGTTCGGGTTCGCGCACTCGGTGTCATCCCAAATTCAGCAGCAAAACGGACCATGTCCGCCATTGCCTTGTTGGCGATCCCCACCAACGGGTTCTGGTAAATGTTCCCATTAGCGGATTTGGTAATCAGCGATTTCATGATCGGATCGCGCTCGGCCATGCGGGCCAAGGCTTCTTCCGCCTGCACCCACCGCCCATAGGCTTGGCAATAAGCCGCCAAAGCCCCGCGATCTATGGAGGTCAGCAGGCCGCATTCGTAAAGCTCGGTGGCCATGTCGTCCCATTCTTCACGGGCCGGGCCGTTCAGGTGGGCCGGGGCCTTGGGCATCGCCTTGCGTGGTTTGGGTTCGTTCTCCGGCAATGGTCGGCGACCGGGATTGCCGGTCACCACCTTCAAATGGGTGGGCTTGGGCTTACCGCCGCGACTTGCCATTGCGTTTTTCAACCTTCTGCTCGGGAACGGCCCCTCCGCGCTGATCGGCCAGTTCGGCAAAGGTGCGGCCATCGCCCTCAAGGATGGCCTGCTGGCCGGTAAATTCCTGCCACCTTGTCACTGCCACATCCACATAGGCCGGGTTCAGTTCCACCGCATACACATGCCGCCCGGTCATTTCTCCGGCGATGATGGTGGTGCCGCTGCCGCTGAACGGCTCATAGATTGCCTGACCGGGGCTGCTGTTGTTCTCGATGGGGCGCTTCATGCATTCCACCGGCTTTTGCGTGCTGTGGCCGGTTTCTGATTTCTGCGGTTTTGGGATCTGCCACAGGGTGGTCTGTTTGCGATCCCCGCCGTAATGGCCGTTCTTGCCTTTGCGCACGGCATACCAGCAGGGTTCGTGCTGCCAATGATAATCGCCACGACTGATGGCAAAGTTGCTTTTGGCCCAGATGATCTGCGACCGGATGACAAAATTGCAGGCACCTAAGCTATCGACCACCGTTCCGGCATGAACCCCGGCGTGCCAGACATAGGCCACATCGCCGGGAAACAACGCCCAAGCCTCGCGCCAATCCGCCTTGTCGTCATTCTCCACCCGGCCAACGGCACCGGCACCGATGGCCCGGTTGCCCATGCCTTCGCTATGACGGGCAGCTTCGTTGCGCCAGTTGGCGTCGTATTCCACCCCATAAGGCGGATCGGTGACCATCAAATGCGGTTTGACCGGACCCAGCAACGTTTCCACCGTATGGGCATCCGTCGACGATCCACAAATGATCCGGTGGTTGCCCAACACCCAGACATCCCCCGGCACACTGACCGGGCTGGCGGGCGGTTCCGGGGTTTGGTCCGGGTCGGTCAGTCCTTCGGTTGCCTCCGCCAGCAATGCCGACAGTTCCGTATCGCTGAAGCCGATCAGATCCAGATCAAAGCCGATGGCCTGAATGTCGGACAACTCCACCTTCAGCAGATCCGTGTCCCAGCCGCCATTCAGGGTGAGCTTGTTGTCGGCCAGGACATAGGCTTTCTTCTGGGCCTCGGACCAACCGATGGCGACCATGACCGGGATCTCGGCAATCCCAAGTTTACGCGCCGCCAGTACCCGGCCATGCCCGGCAATCAGCATGCCGGTTTCGTCCACCAGGACCGGCGTGGTCCATCCCCATTCCTTGATTGAGGCAGCGATCTGGGCCACTTGCTCGTCGCAATGGGTCCGGGCATTGCGGGCATAGGGCACCAGCGCCTCAACGGCGCGCCGCTCCACATGATCGGCGGGCCAAGCGTCTGCGTTTGGCTTGCTATCCATTGTCTAAGTCACTGTTTTTGATGTTGAAAGGGAGAGGTGTGGCCGGGTTCTGACCCCCTGTTTGAAAAGTGCGACTCTGCACACGGAGGCCCGTACCGGTAAAAGGGGGTAATTGGGCGAAAGATTACGACCCCCATCCCCCCTAGCGGTTGTCGCCGGTCCATCCTCGCCGGGCTGGG
>CAIYCT010000013.1 GCA_903924765.1 uncultured Rhodospirillaceae bacterium
CGTCGTCAGCAACGATACCTGGCTGGTGGTCAGCGTGTTCACCTGCGTCGTCGACAGGCCAACAACTTGATCCGTGGTCAAGCTGGCGACCTGCGTCGAACTCAGCGTGCGAGCCTCGGTGGTGCTCAGGCCAACCACCTGTGTGGTGGTCAAGGTCGCCACTTCGGTGGTGGTCAATGCGACGGTTTGCGTCGTGGTCAGAGTCGACGCCGCCGTGGTGGTCAGAGAACCGACCTGATCCGTGCTCAAGCTCACAACTTGAGTTGTAGTCAAAGCCCGCGCTTCTGTGGTGCTCAAGCTAACGACCTGCGTCGTGGTCAACACCGGAACGGAATCGGTGCTCAGTGACCGCACTTGCGTCGTGGTCAAAGCAACAACGGCGGTGGTGGTCAACGCGTCCACCGTGGTGCTGGTGAGCGTGTTCACCTGAGTGGTGGTCAAAACCGCTGCTTGGGTGGTCGACAGACCCGTCACTTGATCCGTTGTCAGAACGTTGACCGAGGTTGTGGTCAAGGCAATGATTTGGGTCGTCGCCAAGCTTGACACTTGTGAAGTGCTCAATGCCTGTAAATTGGATGAACTAATCTGCGCAACTTGAGTTGTGTTCAGCCCCACCACTTGCGTCGTGGACAATACGACCATTTGTGCTGCGCTCAATCCCGCCGATTGCGTCGTCGTCAAAGACCGCGCTTCAGTGGATGTCAGTCCGATCACCTGCGTGGTGGTCAAGGTCGCCACTTCGGTGGTGGTCAAACCGACAACCTGGGTTGTCGACAGTGTCGAAACCGCTGTCGTCGACAGGTTTATGATTTGGTCGGTGCCCAAACCTGAAATCTGCGACACGGTCAAGGACCAGGTCTGCGTGGTGGTCAGACCTGTCAGCTGCGTGGTGGTCAGACTAAGGACGTCCGTTGTGGTCAAACCGGCAACTTGTGTGGTCGATAGAGTGAAAACCTGCGTGGTGGTCAGATTGATTGCTTGATCGGTGGTGAGGCCCGTCAATTGGGTGGACGTGACGGCAGTGATTTGCGTCGTGGTCAGACCGACAGCCTGCGTGGTTGATAGCGCCGAAACACTGGTGGTCGACAGCGAGTGAATTTGTGAGATGGTCAGCGACACGGTTTCGGTCGTGGTCAAAGCCAAAACGTTGGTGGTGCTGAGATTGACGACCTGGGTGGTGGTCAAGGCGGTCACTTGCGTCGTGGTCAGACCAACCACGTTATCGGTGACCAGAGCGTTGGCCTCAGTCGTGGTCAACGAGGCAACTTCCGTAATGGTCAAGCCCCCGATTTGCGTCGAGGTTAACCCGACCAAACTGGTGGTGGTCAAGGTCGCAATCTGTAGCGTCAACATCGTGCCAATTTGCGTTGTCGACAGAGCATTGATTTGAGTGGTTAAGAGCGAAGAAACTTGGGACGTGGTCAGAGCGCGCGTTTGCGTGGTGGTCAGGACGGGAACTTGGGTGGTGGTCAGGGAATCGACTTGAGTGGTGCTGAGTGTCTGGATATCAACAGAGGAAAAGCCGTTAAGGCCATCCGTGGTGAGTGCGGAAACCACCGTGACCGTCAGCGAGACCACCTCCGTCGTCGTCAGCGCCAGGACTTGTGTGCTGGTGAGGAAGATCGCTTGGTCGGTGGTCAACGACGCCAGTGAGGTTGTGTCAAGAACGCGGACAACGCCCGTACTTAACCCAACGACTTGTGTCGATGTGTACCCGCTCAGATCAATAGACATAGTTTCCGCCTCAAATCCCGCCTCAGCCCAAGTTAGGCACATTATCCATGATGCTGCATAGCGTCAATTGTTAATAAATCGTTCATCCTAGGGGCAAAACCCTATTTGACACAGATGATTATGTATATTGCTGCTTAAAAGCACGACCTTAGTCTAGGTCTATTACACTCCGCATCTTTATTATCGGACTGTTCGGTTTCCATCGATCCTATCCATAAATCCCAAGCGCGGGACCGTAACTCTTTGTTCATTGGCTTGAGCGTAGTTTTGATTTTTCTCTTCCAAGGGATGCCAAAGGGACTTTTCGAGGGTCGAATGCAGCAAAGTTTCCAAAAGGCGCGACAGCTTTACCTGTCCGGTTTACTGTTCGATAGCCTAACCGAGTGCGAATCCATTCTTGCCCAAGCGCCTGACCATGCGGATACGCTTAATCTGGTGGGTATGTTGTGCTATCGCGGTGGCGATTCCAAATCGGCGTTGGATTATTTCAAGCAGGCGGTGGCAAGCGCGCCCAACCATGCCGAAGCCTTGGGCAATCTGGCCTTGTGCTATAAGGGCGCGGGATTGTTGGCCGAAGCGTTCGAGACTTACGAACTGGCGTTGGGATTGGACCCCGATGACGCCCAGGTTCATTACAATTACGGTCTGGCGCTAAAACTGGGCGGACGTCTGGAGCAATCCGCCCTTCATTTCAGCAAGGCAGCCGAACTAGCCCCGCTCATGGGCGACGTCTTCAACATGCTGGGCTTGGTTCGGTCCGAGCAAGGCCAAAGCGAGTTGGCGGTGTTGGCGTTCCGCAACGCCTTGGCGGCCCACCCGGAATCCCGCGATCCCTATTTGAATTTGGCTGTGTCCTTGACCAAGATCGGCATGGAGGCCGAGGCGGTCAAGGTGCTCACTCTGGGTTCCACGGTTCACGGTCTTCCGGTCATGGGTCGGCAATTGGCGGACGCGCATGCGGCCACCGGCAACATTTCCGCCGCCGCTTCCACGTTAAGCGCTTATGTCATGACCAAGCCCGATGATGCGGACGCCTTAGAAACCCTGGGCGATCTGCGGTTTCAATTGGGGTGGTTCGACCAAGCCTTGGACGCCTTCGCCCAGGCCGTGGCGGCTGATGAGTCTCGTGCCCGCGCCCATATGAAGATCTTCTCCATCGCTCAAATTCTTGAGCGGCCGCAATTGGCCTTGATCCATCAAGCCAAGGCCTTGGCAAGCACGCGCCTGTTCACCGAAATTGGCAAGAATCCAGATGCGCCCGTTCTGTTGGTTTTGAAGGCGCCGGGCGATTGGCAGATCAACACACCCACCGACTTTATCCTGCGTCCTCAGGATTGGAGCGCCATCCACTATTACTTCTTGGATGAGAACCGTCCGTTCAGTCCGGACATCCCCGATTGCGACGCAATCTTCAACGCCATCGCAGAACCGGACCGGGCGGCCAAGGCTCTGAAGGGCGCAGCCACCATCGTTGCCTTGCTGGGCAAACCGTGCATCAATCCGCCCCAATCCATGCTGGCGGCCAACCGGGAAACCGCGTCGCGGCTGTTGTCCAAGCTGCCCAATTCGATCATTCCCCAAGTCAAGCGCGTGCAATCGGTCGAGACATTGGCCGATTTCCCCTCGCCCTATCTGCTGCGGCCCGCCGGAACCCATGCGGGCAACGGCATGCAGTTGATCAAGGACAAATCACAACGTCCCGCCGCCATCGACGGCGAGCATTACGCCCTGCCCTTCATCGATTACATCAGCGCCGATGGCCAATACCGAAAATATCGGGTTGTGGTCGTAGCCGGTCGACCCATGCCGTTTCATATGGGGCTTTCGATAGAGTGGATGGTGCATTACGCCAACGCTAAACCCAAGGACCGCGCTCAAATGGATCGCGAGGAAGAAGTTTTCCTGAGCGATATTAAGCGAGTTTTCCCCGCGCCTTTGCTGGATGATTTGTCGCAGATGGCAGAAATCCTGGATTTGGATTTCTTCGCTGTCGATTGCGCCATCCATCAAGACGGACGTTTGGTTTTATTTGAAGTGGATGCGGGCGCCATCATCCACACCTTGGACAACCCCACCCTGTATCCGTACAAGCACGCGTTCGTGCCCAGAATTTACGACGCGCTGAAAGACGCCATTCTCGCCAAGATCCAATCATGAGTCTGGACCCCAAGGACTGGCAAGACTTCAAGACCCTAGCCCACGCACACCTGGATACGCTGCTTTCGCACGTGGAGAACAGTGCCCAAGGTCCCGTCTGGCGGCCAGTCCCTGACAGCGTCAAGACCCAGCTGGCCGAACCGCCTCCCCTGGACGGTCAAGGTCTAAACGCCGTGCTGGACGATTTCAACCATTTGGTTCTGCCCTATGCCACCGGCAACATTCATCCGCGCTTTTTCGGCTGGGTCCATGGCGCAGGCACGCCCACCGGCATTTTGGCCGAAGCGGCGGCGGCGGCCATGAACAGCAATTGCGGCGGTCGCGATCATGGGGCCATTCTGGTGGAGCGGACAGTTATCAACTGGTTTTGCGATTTGTTCGGCCTGGGGCCCAAGGCCGGTGGCTTGCTGGTGTCGGGTACCTCGATGGCCAATCTTCAGGCCGTCGCCATGGCCCGCAACAAAGCCATCGGCGCTACCGCCCGCACTTGCGGCAATGCCGGATTGAAATTGGTCGGTTACACCTCGATCGAGGGGCACTCCTGCCTGACCAAAGCCTTCGAGGTGTTGGGTTTAGGCAGCGACTCACTACGCCGCATCCCGGTGGATTCATCATTCAGAATGAACACCGAGGCACTTGAAGCTGCAATGTTGGAAGACCGCAACGCGGGCCGCATTCCATTTATGGTCGCCGCCACCGCCGGAACCGTCAATAGCGGTGCGTTCGACGATCTGCCCGTTATTGCCGCCCTCTGCCGATCATATGATCTTTGGTTCCATGTGGATGGCGCATTCGGTGCATTGTCAGCCCTTAGTCCATCTCTGCGACCCTTGACCGCTGGACTGGACTTGGCCGATTCCATCGCGTTCGACATGCACAAATGGCTGCATGTGCCGTACGAGGCAGGATGCATCTTGGTGCGCGATCAAACCCACCAAATCGCTGCTTTCGGCGGACGACCCGATTATCTACTGACCGGTCAAGCCTTGGCGGGAGGCGATTTATGGCCCGCCGACTTGGGACTGGAACTGTCGCGCGGCTTCCGCGCCTTAAAAGTCTGGTTCACTGTCAAGGAATTGGGCTTCGACGCCTTGGGCGCCGCCATCGCCGAAAATTGCCGTCTGGCTTGCTGGTTCGCCGCCAAAGCTGAAACTAACCAGATGATTCACCTGATGGCGCCTGTGTCACTCAATATCGTCTGTTGCCGCTTGCAGCCACCCACTCTTAACCCCGATCAGTGGGATTCGTTCAATGCCGACGCGGTGGCGCACTTACAGACAAGCGGCGTCGCTGCCCCTTCCACTTGCCGCATTGGCGGCAAAGTGTGCATCCGCATCTGCATCGTCAATCATCGCACCACCGAGCAGGACATGGACATCCTGCTCGACGCGCTGACGGATTTAGCAGCGAGGGCTAAATAAAACGCCGGATTAGATCAATCTTGCCCAACAGCGCCGTCACATCGGCGCTCAGTCGGGAATCGCCGTCACTGTCTTGAACCGCCGAGGTCAAGCGAGCGGCGTTGATGGCCAGCCGCAAACCGGCACGTTTGCCGACCATGACCGGTTGACCAACCAAGCACCGGCGAGACATCAGAGCGTGATCGGACGCCGTGGCGTTCAACGGCAATAACGCCGAGGCATCGACCATCAGCCAGCTTTGCACATCTTTCAACTTGTCCATGTCCATCACGCCACCCTGAGCAACAGCCACATGGATGGACATGACGTGGGACAAAGAATGATCCGCGACGACGGTGATGTTCGGGCGCTGAACGCAGGCTTGGCAAACGATATCGGAGAACCGTTTCAGCCCAGTCTCGATTTGAACCTTCGTCAGACCGCAATACCCTTCGCTTTCCGCCAGCGATGCTTCCCATCGCGCCAAAGTGCCGATGCTTGGCATCGGCTGGGCATTGCCGCCAGGGACGATGGCGATGCCAGCCAAAGCGGGACCACCCAGGAATTTAGAGCCGGTGGCGATGATGGCAGCGCCCAGGTCCGCATAGGGTTTGACCTGCGAGCCCGGCTTCATCTGACAAAAATCGGCGACGATACTCAGTCCTTTGGGAAAGCGTTTGACCAGACGTTCGACGCCAGTGATGCCGGGCGACGTCAGACCGGTCTTCGATCCTTCCACCACTTGCAGCACAACGCGCATCCCTTGGTGCAAAGCCCGCGAAATCCGTTGTTCCAGTCGCGAGACCAAAACGTCCGCAGCCACTGCCTGTCCGGTTTCGTCATGACGGATAAACATATCCTCGATGGTCACATGGGCACCGATGGAAATGGCGTCGGGAACTTCGCGACCGGTTTCCTTTTGCCCGACCAGAAGATACAGGCTGGGCTGATCCTCGGGGCAGAAATGGGCCGCCGCCAGATGGGCTGCGGCGGAGCCGGACGTGGTCAGCGTCGCTTGGTCGGTCTGCTTAAGCGCAACGCCCATGACAGCGGCGATGCGGGCTGTCAATTCAGCTTGGACTTGAGTCCGCGCCGTTTCCAACCGATTGTTCCACGCCGCCTGCATCAAGCGATATTTCAGCCGCTGTACCGCCGCCAAACCTATTTTGGTGGGCTCGTTGCCAGTGCAGGACGATAGCGCTATCACGCCCGCCTGCGGATGTGGCGCACAACCATAGCGATTGAGTCCGGTCAAAGGCGATAGCGCCGTACGCTTGTCGCCATCGGCCACCAACAAGGCGGATGGCGGCGCTGACACCGGATGCAAGGCGGGGAATCGTTGGAACGCGTCAAACACGTCAGCCTGCGGCAAACCCAAAGCGGTCAGAGCCGCCGCTAAGGTTTGCGGCGACGGATCGGTCGCCACATGATGCAGCCATTGCGGCGCTTGCCGCCAATGCTGAACCGCCACCGCCTGCGCTAGGGTACTCATGGCTTGCCCGGTGGCGTAAGCCGAGGCCAGGACATGAACGGCGGTCCGATTGGCGGAGACGCTCAACCAATGGGCCATTTCATCGGCGAAAACAGTTTCAGGATAGGACGGTTCGGGCGTCAGCGCGGGCGCGTAGCCGTAAAAAGCGGGATCACGCTTCATGGCAAACCTCCGGGCAAGGGAGTTGGGAGGGGAGCGGGATAAATCTGATACAGAAAGGCGTAAACGATCACACCGGTGACCGCCACATACACCCAGACTGGAAACAGCTTTTTGGCGATGCGCTTATGGTCCTCGAAATTACCCTTAAGCGCGCGCTTCAAAGTGATGATCACAAAAGGAACAATCAGCGCCGCCATGGCCACATGGCTGAACAGGAAGACGAAGTACCATGGTTTGACCGAGTCCGGTCCGTGGAAGGCGAACAGCGGCGCCGAGAAATGATGGATCAGGTAAAAGACCAGGAACAAAGCCGCAGAAACCACTGCCGCCGCCATGACTTTTTTGTGCCAGACTGGCTGACCGGCGCGGATCAGCGCAAATCCGATCAACAAGAACACCAAGGACAAAGCGTCCAAAGCGGCGGTCAAATGAGGAAGGATCGAGGTTTCCATGCTAATAACCTTGTGGGCATCCGATTACGACCAAGCTATATGAACACGGACTCTGTTAAACACTGGTGAAGTTTCCTGTGACCGAACCCACGATTGAACGCTCTATTCTTAAAGGCTGGTCGCTATTGGCGCTGGGATCGCTGGGCGTTGCCGGGCTGCTGGCCTTGCTGTTGGCGTTGTCGCGAACACCCGGATTGGGGCCGTTGCTGCCCTGGAGTGCCGATTTTTTTTATCGGGCCCTGGTCACCCATGTCACCTTGTCATTTCAGGTTTGGTTTTTGGCCATGCTGGCGGTTCAGTTCCTGCTATCGGGCCGGGCCGGGCCAGCGCCAAAATTTTTGCTGGTCGTCAGCATCTTGGCGGTGGCAATCATGCCTCTGCCGGCTCTGTTGGACCAGGGACAACCGTTGCTTAACAATTACGTCCCCATTCTGATCCATCCGCTGTACATCTCCGCTTTGATCGTCTTGGCGGCGTGCTTGGGCGTGATGGCGCTGGCAACCATGCCGTTGGTGATGGCCGAGGACCCGATCGACTTCGCCGCCGGTTGCGCCGCCCTATCCTATCTGTCCGCCTGTCTGTGTTTCGCCTTGGCTTGGCTTGACCTGCCGCCCAACGCCAATCTGGAACTTATCGTAGAACGCACCGTTTGGGGCGGCGGCCATGTGCTGCAATTGGTCAATTGCCTAATGTTGATGAGCGCTTGGTTGCGCTTGTCCCGTCACCGTCAGGGAGGCAGCCCCGTCTCGGCCCCCATCGCCAAGGCGTGTTTCGCAGCGTTGACCGCTTTCGCGTTGTGCGCTCCGTTGATCTACGCCATCAGCGACGCAGACGACTTGCCGCATCGGCAAGCCTTCACCCGCCTGCTGTGGATCGGCTTGCCCTTGCCTCCCGCTATTTTCGGCGTAGGTCTTCTGCGCTCTTTGTGGCGCGCCAAACCCAATTTCACCAAAGATCTGGACATGGCATTGGTTTTGTCGCTGGCGGTGTTTTTCGTAGGCGGCATGGCTGGATTTTTTCTGGGAGTCGGCGACACCCGCACCCCATCCCATTATCACGCGGTCATCGGCGGGGTGAATTTGGGCTTGATGGCGTTGTTTCCCATGGCTGTTCTGCCGCGCCTTGGCCTGCAATCCGCGTTTAGCTGCTGGCCCTTCGCACTTTATGGCGGGGGTCAACTCCTGCACGCGCTGGGCTTTTTCACCGCTGGTCTAGCAGGCGTACCGCGCAAATCCGCAGGACTTGCTCAAGGGTTGGACAGCTGGGAGAAAATCATCTCCATGGCGGTGGTCGGCCTGGGGGGAACGGTGGCGGTGATCGGCGGCGTGTGGTTCATCGGAGCGGCGCTCAAAGCCCTCCTGAAGAAAACCCCGACGGGACCGGTCGATGCCCAGGACCCAAGTCTCGAACAATCTGGCGGCAATGGGCTGTCCTTGGCCATCCTGGCGGTCTCGGTTTTTCTGGTCGGTCATTGGTTGGCCCAGCCGTTGACGGAATTGTCCGAGCCCTCCCTGCTGGACCGCGCCGCCTTTCAGATCAAGATGGCCGACATGATCCGCGACAGCGACACCCGTCAAACCGTTGATGGACGCGCCTTAATCCATCCCACCGGCCAAGACATCTATCTGGCCTTCCGCCAATGGAGCATCGAACCGCCTTTGCTGCTGGACGCCAACAAATCGTACCGCATCCACGCCATGGCCTACGACGTGGTCCATAGCATCGCCCTAATGGGCAATGAAGCGCTGCTGATCCCCAATCAAGAATCGGTTTTGGTTATGACCATGCCCGAGCTTCCCCAAATCGAGGTGCAATGCGCCGAGTTTTGCGGCAACGGCCATGCCCGCATGAGCGCCAAGATCGAAATCGTTACGGAGTCGAAATAACCTGCGCGTTATAGCGGTTCCAGCTCGGTATCCCAGTACAGGAAGTCGCGCCAGGTATGGTGCAGGTAATTGGGCGGAAAGGCCCTGCCATTCTCCTGCAATTCGAACGAACTGGGCTCGGTCGGGCGAATGATCGGGATCATCCCCGCCTGTCGGGGCATCAAATTGCCCTTGCACAGATTGCACGGCGAACAGGCCGCCACCACGTTTTCCCAGGTCGTCAATCCGCCCTTGGATTTGGGAATGACGTGATCGAAAGTCAAATCATGCACGGCGAAGGACTGACCGCAATATTGGCAGCAGAAATGATCGCGCAGGAACACGTTGAAACGGGTGAAGGCCGCCCGTCTGGATACCGGCAGATAATCCTTGAGCGAGATGACGCTGGGCACTTTGATCCGCCAGGACGGTGAGCGGATCTCGCGATCATATTCCGACACCACGTTGACGCGCTTGGAAACCACCGCTTTGATGGCGTCCTGCCAGGACCATAAAGACAAAGGAAAGTAGCTTAGCGGACGAAAGTCCGCATTCAGAACCAGGACGGGATGAGCATTTAAAGCAAGCACCACCAACTCCCACAATGGCTGCTACAACATATAGTGTTTATCCCTGTGAATCCATACCTGCATCATGACGATTTATTGAAAATATCGTTCAGGAACGCGGCAACAGCTTCCTGCACCCGTTCATCGATGACATGGCCCAGGCCGGAATACATCGAAGCGGTCACCGCAAATCCGTGCTGCGTCAGCACAGAAGTCGCGTGGTACATGCATCCCGGATCAACGGCCCTATCCTCGTCACCATGAATCAGCAACACCGGCGTCGTCGATTTAACTTCCGCGCCCAGCGTGTCGTCAGACACCAGGGCTCCGGCAATGCCGACCACAGCGCCCATGGCCTTGGGACGGCGCGGCGCGTCAAACAATGACAGCATGGCGCCTTGGGAAAAACCGATCAGCACCAGTTGGTCGTCGGTCAAACCCAGTTCAGCCAATTTCTGATCCAAGAATTGATCGAGAATAGGGGTCGCGGCGCGCACGCCAGCGGCAAGAGCGCCGGGTGTGCGATCTTGCAAACTGAACCATTGCCGTCCTTCCGGCCACATATCGCAGGGAAACGGCGCATCGGGCGCAATAAACACGGCGTCGGGCAATTTGGTCGATAAAAGCGGAGCCATCTCGATCAGATGGCTGCCGTCGGCGCCAACCCCATGCAGCAACACCACCAACTGCCGGGCGGGGCCGCCCGAAGCGGGAGAACGGGAAGGACCAGTCAAGAGAGGGAGCGTTGTCATGTTTTTTCCTAATTCATTGCTATTAAACTATGCTGTATTTGTGGCTCGTTCCAAAAGGGGATTTTCTTGCGCACCCGCTTTGCCCCCAGCCCGACCGGATATCTGCATCTGGGTCATGCTCACGCGGCCTTGTTTGCTTTTGCTCAGGGCGGCCGCTTCGTGCTTCGAATCGAGGACATCGACCCGCTGCGCTGCCGCCCGCATTTCACCGACGCCATTCTCCAGGATCTGGAATGGCTGGGTTTAAGATGGGAAGAACCTGTCCGGCATCAATCCCAACATATGGACGAGTATCAATCGGCCCTGGATATTTTGCGAAAATTGGGCGTGTTGTATCCCTGCTTTTGCACCCGTAGCCAGATCCAAGGGGAAATTGCTCGCTCGGTTCATGCTCCGCATGGTCCCGCCCAAATTGGACCCGACGGTGCACATTATCCCGGCACGTGTCGTGTCCTCAGCCCGTTGGAACGGGATCACCGTTTGGAACAAGGACAAGCTTACTGCCTGCGCCTGGATGTGGCCAAGGCGGCAAAAATTGTTGGCGCCGTGACCTGGACCGACCTTGGCTTGGGAACCCAGACGGCTACGCCGGAAATTTTTGGCGACGTAGTGCTGGCCCGCAAGGACACGCCTGCTTCGTATCATCTGGCGGTGGTGGTGGACGATGCTTTGCAAACCATCGATCTGGTCACTCGCGGCCAGGATTTGCGCGACGCCACCCATATTCATCGGTTGCTGCAAGCCCTGCTGGATCTGCCCACCCCGCTCTATCGCCACCATGGTTTGATCCTGGGACCGGATGGGCGCAGATTGGCCAAACGCGACCAGTCGCAGACGCTGGGGTCCTTGCGCCGACAAGGCTTTACACCGCAACAGGTCAAAGAAATGGCTGATTTCTCATGACCATTCCGCGCCAACGACCCTTAAGTTGGGACGAGATCGAGCGCACGAGCCGCGCCCTAAGCGATAGACTTGGTCCTCTGGGTCCCTATGTGGGCATAGCCGCCATCACCAGGGGTGGTTTGGCCCCCGCCTTATTATTGGCGCAATGGTTAGACATCCGTCTGATCGACACCATCGGCGTGAAAACCTATGCCGACCGCACTGTCGGAGAACCCACCTGGATCAACCCGCCCTCGACGCAGATGGGCGATGGCGCGGGCTGGCTGGTGATCGACGATCTGGCCGACACTGGGACCACGCTGACCCATATCCGTCCCCTTCTGCCCAAGGCCCGCTTCGCCGCCCTTTATGCCAAGCCTTTGGGCAAACCCGCGCTGGACAATTATGTTACGGAAGTGGAACAAGGCCTTTGGCTGGTCTTCCCGTGGGAAAACCTCAAGTCGCGGTCTTAAGGTCCAGAGCGGTCAACAATGATTTACGCACCGCTTCCAGTTTCTCGCCGCGCACCTTATGACCGAACACGTCCTTGACGTAGAAAACGTCCACCACCCGCTCGCCATAGGTGGAAATATGAGCCGATGAGATTTGCAATCCCTGCCCGGTCATGGCCGAGGTCAGATCATACAGCAAACCCGGACGGTCGCGCCCGTTGACTTCGATTACCGTATGGGTGCGCGAGGCGGATTCATCGCCTATCACACGCGGCGGCACTTTGAATACCGCAGCGCGATTGGGCAAGCGCGAACGTTTGGCAGGCAATTCCTTGTTCAGCCAAATCCGGCCCGACAGAACCTGCTCCACATTCTGTCTGATCCCGTCAACGCGATGCGGTTCTTTGATCCTGTCGCCCTCGCCGGTCTGCACCCAGAAGGTATCCAAGGCCATGCCATTGGACAGGGTTGCGATGCGGGCATCGACGATGTTGACCCCGCTGAGCGCCATCGCCCCGGCGATCTGTGAGAACAAACCGGCATGGTCGCCGGTATAGACGGTGATTTCGGTGGCGCCCCGAGACGGATCGTCCCGGGTCGAGACGGTTAGCTTCGACCCAGCCTTTTCCGCTTCAGCAATCAATTGCGCATGATATAAATGACTGCCGGTGTCGAAGGTGATCCAATAACCGGGATAGCCCAAAGCGATGTGGTCTTTGATCGCCTTGGCTTCCCAACCCAGCGATTCCAACCCTGAGCGCAAATGTTCCATGGCGGCGCGGCCACGGGACTGGCCTTCGATGGACAGATCGCCGGTCATGGCTTCCTCGGCCCGCAGGTAAAGCTCGCGCAGCAATCCCGCCTTCCATGCATTCCACACGGTTGGGCCCACCGCCCTGATATCGGCCACGGTCAGCAACAGCAGCAACCTCAGCCGTTCGGGACTTTGGACCATGCCGACAAAATCGCTGATGGTCTTGGGATCGTCGATATCGCGTTTGAAAGCGGTGTTGCTCATCAACAGGTGATGGCGCACTAACCAAGCCACTGTTTCAGTCTCGGCGGGATTTAGGCCCAACATCGGCCCCATCTTGGTGGCGACTTCCGCCCCCAAGATGGAATGATCGCCGTTGCGGCCTTTGGCGACATCGTGCAGGAACACCGACAAGAACAGGATGTTGCGGCTGTGAACCTTGTGGATGATCGAGGTCGAAAGCGGCAAGGATTGCGACAATTCGCCGGTCTCGATGGCATGCAGCACGCCCACCGCCTGGATGGTATGCTCGTCCACCGTATAGACGTGATACATGTCGTATTGCATCTGGGCCACAACCCGCCCGAAATCGGGCACCAAGCGACCCAGAACGCCCGATTCGTTCATGCGCCGCAAGGCGGTTTCGGGATTTTTCTTACTGGCCAGAATGCCCATGAACATGTGCATGACTTCGGGCTGCTTGCGGATTTTGGCGTCCAG
>CAIYCT010000014.1 GCA_903924765.1 uncultured Rhodospirillaceae bacterium
CGCCAGCAGCGGAATGATCGAGGCCCGCCAAGTTTGCAGGAACACGATCACCACGATCACCACCAAGGCCACGGCTTCCAGCAAGGTATGGACCACGGCCGTGATCGAGTCCCGCACGAAGATGGTGGGGTCGTAGACGATGCTGTAATCCACGCCTTCGGGGAAATTCTTCTTCAATTCCTCCATGGTGGCGCGGACGCGGTTGGAAATCTCGATGGCGTTGGAACCGGGCGCTTGGAAGATCGGAATGGCCACCGCCTGCTTGTTGTTCAACAGCGAGCGCAAGCCGTATTCGGACGCGTCCAGTTCGACCCGCGCCACATCCTTCAGCCGGGTGACGATGCCGTTGTCGCGCTTGATGATGATTTCCGAGAACTCGCCCGCATCGGTCAAACGGCCTTGGGTGTTGATGGGCAATTGCAGTTCCACGCCGGTCCCGTAGGGCGGCCCGCCGATGACGCCCGCCGCCACTTGCACGTTCTGGCGGCGGATGGCGGCGATCACTTCGTCGGCGGTCATCAAGCGCTCGGCCACCTTCTGCGGGTCCAGCCAAATGCGCATGGCGTAATCGCCCGATCCGAAGATCTGCACGCTTCCGATGCCGGAAATCTTGGCCAATTGATCCTTGACGTTCAGCACCCCGTAATTGCGCAGATACAGCATGTCATAGCGGTCGCTGGGCGACTGCAAATGCACCACCATCATCAGATCGGCCGAGCTTTTGGTGGTGGTGACGCCCAATTGGCGGGTGACGTCGGGCAAACGCGGCGTGGCCTGATTGACCCGGTTCTGCACCAACTGAGTGGCCAGATCGGGATCGGTGCCCAGCTTGAAGGTCACCGTCAAGGTCATGGTGCCGTCGCTGGCCGCCTGGGAATACATGTACAGCAGGTTTTCCACGCCGCTGATCTGTTCCTCCAACGGCGTCGCCACGGTTTCGGCGATCACCTTGGGGTTGGCGCCGGGGAATTGGGCGCGGACCTGGACCGACGGCGGCACCACTTCCGGGTATTCCGAGATGGGCAGCTGGAACATGGACACCAAGCCGACCAGCAAGATGACGATCGAGATCACACCGGCGAAAATCGGACGGTCGATGAAGAATTTAGACAGATTCATGGAATGTGCTTTCTTGGTGCCTGACTGAATATTTCAACTCGTTATCCGTCATCTCCGCGAAGGCGGGGACCCAGGAGTCGCGGAAAGATTGGTATTTTCGGCCCCTGGGTCCCGGCTCAAGGCCGGGATGACGAAGAAAGAAAAACACCGTCATTACTGGGGATCCAGAGCGACTTCCTTGCCATTGACGACCATGTCAGGCCTGACATGCTGGGTGCCGTCCACAATGACCCGATCGCCCGCCGCCACCCCGGACAGCACGATGCGCGCGCCTGCCACTTGATCGCCCAAGCGGACTTCGCGATAGACCACCTTGTTGTCGGCGCCGACCACGAAGACGAAGCGCTTGTTTTGATCGTTGCCGATGGCCCGATCGGGGACCAGCAGAACCGCATGATCGCCGCTGCTGGCCAACTTGATCGAGCAGAACATGCCCGGCACCAGCGCGCCGTCCTTGTTGTCGAACTTGGCCCGCGCCCGGATGGTGCCAGACGCCGTGTCCAGACGGTTGTCGAAGCTGTAGATGGTGCCCTTGACCGGGTGGCCCTCGTCGCCTTGCACGGTCATTTCCACCGGGATCAAGGTTTCGTTCTGGCCATCCGCGTGGGCGCGAATGCGCTGCATATAGGTTTGTTCATCCACTTCGAAATCGGCATAGATGCC
>CAIYCT010000015.1 GCA_903924765.1 uncultured Rhodospirillaceae bacterium
AGGGTCCAGGCTTCTTCGCGCTTGGCCTTTTCACGGCTCAGGACGACTTCGCCGTTCTTGTCTTCATAGCGTTCGACGAACACTTCCACCTGATCGCCTGCGCGGATCTCGGCGGGACGGCCAGCCGTCGCGAATTCTTTGAGGGGGATGCGACCTTCTGACTTCAAGCCGACGTCGATAACGGCGAAATCGTGGTCTACGGCAACGATGGTGCCCTTGATGACCGAACCTTCGAAGGCATTGCCTTCACCCATGGTTTCGTCAAGTAATGCGCTGAAATCCTCGACAGCGGCTGCATTGGCGTTCGCCATTAAACATAATCCTTTCGATAGTTTCTTTTCGTGCCGGTCGGTTGGTTCCGACGGTCTTGAAAGTTGGTTGAAAAAACACCAGAGCCGATTCCGACCACCGGAACCGGCCCCACTTAAGAACTTAAAGCGGCCCTATTACTTTAAGCGGTTCCGAACGAAATCAGCCGCCCAGGTCAGAACCTGATCGGCATCCAAATCGCTGGTATCCAGCTTATAAGCGTCTTCAGCCGGGACAAGGGGGGCTACGGCGCGATTGCTGTCGCGTTCGTCACGTTCCCGCATTTCAGCGAAGACGGCGTCTTTACTAGCACTCAGCCCCTTGGAAAGCAACTCTTTCAAGCGTCGTTCGGCTCTTTTTTCCAAGCTGGCGGTGACGAACAATTTGACTGGCGCGTCGGGGCAAACCACGGTGCCGATGTCGCGCCCGTCCAGCACCGCGCCTTTGCCGCCCGGCGGCGTATGGGCGAAGCGGCGCTGAAAGTCCAGCAAGGCGGAGCGGACGGCGGGAATGGCGGCGACTTTGGAGGCCGCTTGCGCCGCTTGATCAGACCGCAGGTCGGTCGCGTCCAAATCGGCGGGCGACAGGGCCACAGCTGCGGCTTCGGCCAAAGTCGGGTCGGCGGGGTCTTGACCGGCGCGGGCGATTTTTTGGCCGACGGCGCGGTAAATCAGGCCGGTGTCCAGATAGTCGAAGCCCAGGGTCTCCGCAAGCTTGCGGGCCAGGGTTCCTTTGCCTGCGGCGGCGGGGCCATCAATGGCGATAACGGGCATGTCCTAGAGTCCTTGTTCGATGTTCGCGCCCAGGCCGTTCATCAGCTCGGTGAAGCCGGGAAAGCTGGTGTCGATGGAGCTGGCGTCGTCGATGGTCATGGCCGCTTGGCTGACCATACCCAGCACCAAGAACGACATGGCGATGCGGTGGTCCAAATTGGCGGCGATGGTGACGCCGCCCTTGGGGGGGCTGCCTGCGCCATGCACGATCAGGGTCTCGGCATCTTCCTCGATCTTGACGCCGCAGGCGGTCAAGCCGCGCGCCATGGCCCCCAGACGGTCGCTTTCCTTGACCCGCAACTCGCCCACTCCCAACATGCTGGTGGCGCCATTGGCGCAGGCGGCGGCGATGGCCAGGATGGGATATTCGTCGATCATCGACGGCGCGCGTTCGGGCGGCACGTCGATGCCGGTTAGGGTCGAGCTCTTGACCACCAGATCGGCCACGGACTCGCCCGCCTCGACCCGCTGGTTTACGAACGTAAGGTCCGCGCCCATTTCCTTCAGCGTGGTGAATAAGCCGGTGCGCAGGGGGTTAACGCCGATGCCGGGCAGGGTGATATGGGCGTTGGGCGTCAACAGCGCTGCTACCACTGGAAAAGCCGCAGAGGAGGGGTCGGACGGGACCACGACGGTGCGACCGATCAATTCCGGTTGGCCGTGGATGGAAATGCGTCGTCCGCCGCCGCTCAGGATTTCGGTTTCCACGGTGGCGCCGAAACCGGTCAGCATCAGTTCGGTATGGTCGCGGGTGGCCTCGCGCTCGATCACCGTGGTGACGCCGGGGGTATTAAGCCCCGCCAACAAAATCGCCGACTTGACTTGGGCCGAGGCAACCTTGGTTTCGTACTCGATCGGGATGGGCGATTTGGCCCCCACCACCAAGGCGGGCAAGCGGCCCTCTGAGCGGGTGAAAAATTGCGCCCCCATTCTGCTTAAAGGATCGGTGACCCGGCGCATGGGCCGCGACCGCAGCGACGCGTCGCCGGTGAAAAAGGTCGAGAACGGATAGGACGACACCAACCCCATCAGCAATCGCGCGCCGGTGCCCGAATTGCCCATGTCCAACACGTCCGATGGTTCGACCAGGCCGCCGACGCCGCGACCCCACAAATGCCACACCCCATCCTCGCCACGGGTGATTTCGGCCCCCAGGGCGCGCATGGCGGCGGCGGTTCTAAGCACGTCCTCGCCTTCCAGCAAACCGTGAACGGCGCTTTCTCCGACCGCCAAAGCGCCAAACATCAGCGCGCGGTGAGAAATGGATTTATCCCCAGGAATTCGGGCTGAACCCGAGAGGGACTGTGCTTTACGAGAGGTTAAGGGTGTGGTCATCGGGCGTCGGCATTTCCAAGAAAGAGCGCGGGATTGTTTTTTCGTTTTGACACACGCTAGCGAACATGGCAAATCGCCAAATCAGAAAGCAATCCCTTGATGGGTAAAGGAGACGATTTTGGCCAAACCGGAATGGGGCACAAAACGCCAGTGCGGCAGTTGTGGTAGCCGTTTTTACGATCTAACCCGCACCCCGATAGTTTGCCCCAAATGCGGTGCGGCCTATGAGGGAGAGGTCACCTTCAAGTCTCGCCGCTCGTCTTCGGCCGCCGCCGCCGCCGAGGCAAAAGCGGTGATCCCCGCCAAAATCGAGGCGGTCATCGATCTGGATGACGAGACCTTGATCGTCTTGGAAGACGATGAGGATATCGAGGGAACCGCCGAGGGTGCCGAAGAGGAAGACGAATCCTTGATCGAGGACGCGTCCGATCTGGGTGAGGACGATGACGACATGGCCGAGGTCATGGAGCATTTGGACGAAGAAGGGGTCGACGAAGCTTAAATCTTCGGTTTGGGCATAAAGTTTTCATTTGAGAACTTTTTTGCTTGCATCGTCGAAGAGCATTCCCTATTTTCCGCCTTCCTTGGACGGACCCAACCGTTCCAACAAGAAATCAGTTCGTGGGGCCATAGCTCAGTTGGGAGAGCGCTTGAATGGCATTCAAGAGGTCGTCGGTTCGATTCCGTCTGGCTCCACCAAGCAAATCAAGGGCTTAGCCGTTTATTCGGCTAGGCCCTTGTTCTTTGGGTTCGCACAGGGTTCGCAGCCGGATGAAATTCATCTTAGGGGACGTTGGATGTTGGGACGGTAGGGGGCAACCGTAGACGAGGCATGCCGCACTTCTCCTTTGCGCTTCATACCCAACAATGAATTCAATTGGATTGGAAGGGTATAATCAGGGCTGTTTCGGCGGCTCCTCCTGACCACATCAATAAACACTCTTTTCATTCGCTTGTCGGTCTCCGCCTCAAGCTAAAGTTAGGTCGTCGTGAGACAGGCGCCTAAGAGTAGATTTTACGGTCTGTGCTTATTAATTGGAATTAATCTGATGGGGCGGCACGAAGCCGATCCATGGACAAATGCCAAGTACTTGAACTATCGTTTCGCCATGGCAAAGCGATTTTGGATATGGGTACTGGCAGTGTTATGGATGCTGTGCTTCTGGAGCCCTTCCTCTGGTTGGGCGGATACGCCCATTGACATCAAGATCGGAATTTTGGCGTTCCGAGGCGGTCAACAAGCCCAGACGGACTGGGGCGCCACTGCACGTCAGATGGAACTGTCCTTGCCGAACTATCGGTTCAAGATCGTTCCGGGCAGTCTTTCGGAGCTGTCCACGGCGGTGGCCAATCACACTGTCGATTTTCTGATTACCAATCCCGGTCACTATTTCGAGATGCAAGTCGATTATGGCGCATCGGGACTGGCCACGGCGCAAGATATGGATGGAACGCCTGCGACGGCTTCGGTCGGCTCGGCGGTGATTGTGTCGGCTCGACCGACTGAAATTGTGAAACTTGAGGATCTCAAGGGCCACAAAGTCGCAGTCGTGGCGCCTGATGCATTTAGCTATCGCATGGCTGCTCGGGAGTTCCAAGATCACGGTATCGACCTGGCGAAAAACACGGCCTTGCTGTTTACCGGTTATCCCAGCGATACGGTGGTGGGGATGGTGCAATCGGGTAAGGCTGATGCAGGAGTCATCCCCGCGTGCGTGTTGGAAAAAATGGTGGCAGAGGGTTGGGTTGGAGAAAACGAACTCCGGGTTTTGGGTCAAAAGGCATCAGGCTTGATGACTTGCAAAGTGTCGTCTCGCTTGTATCCAGGCTGGGTGTTTC
>CAIYCT010000016.1 GCA_903924765.1 uncultured Rhodospirillaceae bacterium
GATTCGGCCTCACAGCCAGAATGTCAGTGATCCCGGAGACCTGCAATGCAGCACCAATGCCCCCGCCTGATCGACCTGATCCATGACCCGATCTGCCTCACCCTGATGAAGCGAGATGGTGTCGATCCCAGCGCCCTTTACAGGCTGATGAAATCTGTAAAGCCGCTGATCCGACAGGACGATTGCGATCAGAAAAAGGCAGCCTAGTACTCTTCGGCCAGAAGAATTGTCATCACTCGGCATGTCTTCGTGGCATCTGAGGGATCAGGTGATGCGTACTGTAGACTCTGATCGTAGTAGTCGACCTTGAACATTATTTTATTGCCATCGACGGTTAGTAAAGCACAATCATGCTCACCCCACGGGTCATTGTCCTTCGTGAATGCATCATAGGCTCTGATTTTGGCGATGATTTCGGAGACGGCGGCTTGGCCAAGAGCCTGGACACCGGCGGTCATCATGATCTTTCCCCCAGTGCCGTGACGGCGTAGGGCATCATTAAGGGCGGCGATCTTCTTGGAGGTTGCGTTCTTGGTTGTCATGGCAGAATCTCCGGGCATGGCTGATGGCGCCGATGAAATCGGCGTGATGGCGGTCGGGATGTTGGAATGCAGAACGACCGGCCGACTCGCGCGGCCAGTCGTTCAATGCAGGTGGGTCACTTCACCAGCTTCGGGGCCGGTGATGCAGTGTTGGCGGTCTTGAGCTTCAAGGTGCGCCGGCGGCTATCGCTCACTGCCCTCAACGCGGCATCAAGTTCACCCGCCAACACCGCCTTCTTGACGGTCTGGAGGGTCGAAACCAGTTTCTCCATCGTGCCGACCACAATGGAGGGCTTGTTGTTGATCGCGACCGACTTGTTTGCGAAGCGGAGTTCCAGCATCACGCGATCGGCGGAATCCCTGAACCACATGCGCCTGAAGACCTTCTCCATCTTCATGCGCTCCTTAGTTCCGGTCTCCTTATTTTCAACCCACTTTTCGACGGTAGTATAATAATGCTCCCCAGCAATCGCCGCATTGGCCCCTGCGATTTGAATATCAATGGCATCGGCCATCTTGCGGCGAAGCTTGCTCTTTGGATCAGTATTTTCAGTGCGCTTCGAGGCATCTGAAAATGCGAGAGTTTCTAGTATGTTTCCCATCGTGCTCTCCATGTGTTTACGACACAGGAGAGCCTACGAATGGTTGGGTGGCGGTCAACCGGAGAATGAGAACAAACAAAGAATTATTATGCATTCGAAATTGACGGCGGCGGTACTGACGAGGTGTCGGGACCGACTGCGCTGGGCTTGTTCGCAAACGGGGACAGGGTGGCTCCCGACATGCTCGGCCATCTTGAAGCTATGGGTGGCGTCCTGAGGGGGCAGGAAACACCGAAGACTCTTGAATGTTCCGATCGGAATAATGTCGCTCAACAGCCGAGCATTGAATATCGTCGGCCGTAGCGTGGCAGCAATGGGTGCCTTATGTGCGGTCGTTGTTCCCAGCATGGGGAGAGGGTGGAAGTCCGGAAACAATTCGGACTGCTTTCTGGCGCTGACATCCCAAACGCTCCAGCCCGATACAATGCGGCACCCCGGCAAAGCCTTCTCGTCGTGCGGCATGACAGAGCCATTGGCGGCCGTATAGCAACGGTGATGCGATGGGGGTTGGTTCCAGGGTGGGCTAAAGACACCATGATCGGCGATCGGGCTATCAATGCGCGGGATGTCGATGCCGATGGGCGGACGATCGACATGAAGCCGATGTTCCGAGACGCATGGCGCTCAGGCCGTCGTTGCATCGTCCCTTTGAACTCCTTCTTCGAGTGGAAGGCCACCGGCAAGCTGAAGCAGCCCTATGCAATCGGCATGAGCGACGGGAGCTTGGTCGGTGCCGCCGGACTGTGGGAGACATGGAGAGACCCCACCAGCGGCGAGGTCGTGCTCTCGTTCACCATCATCACCACCGCCGCCAACGACGCGGTCAAACTGATCCACGACCGCATGCCGGTAATTATTCACCCTGACGATTACGAATGCTGGTTTGCCGGTGACAACGCCGGCGCTGGACGCCTGCTTCGACCATGCCCGCCGGAATGGCTCAGGGTGTGGCCGGTATCAAACCGGATTAACAAAGTCGGCGACGTTGACGATGCTTCTTGTGTTGCGGAAATTGGGGTTTTGTCGGGATGAGCGCCGCGCCGGAGGCGAGCAGAGAATCTCTAGCCGGCTTGGTCGAGCGGGTCA
>CAIYCT010000017.1 GCA_903924765.1 uncultured Rhodospirillaceae bacterium
GTCAAGTACAGCGACAGCGGATCTTCATCTTCTTCGTGCGGGGGGGGGGGCTCTTCGGCGGCCGCAGAATGTTTTTCCGACGGGGGCGCTTGTTCGGTCGCGGCGGAAATGGGGCCGTCGATCAGGCGGCGCAGTTCGGCCATTTCGCGGATGATCAGCAAACGCGGCCCTAACGACCGAACCAGCGATACGCTCATATCGGCGTAAGTGGGCACCAACGGCACCTGCCATTCGTGCATCAGATAATCCTTGATCGCCTCGTACAATTCGTCAGCGGCGGCAGTGGAGGCGGCTTCGGGCGCGGCGACGTCGGCGGGGGCGATATGGCGGCGGAAATAGCGTTTGGCGGAGGTGCGCACCACCATGGCAATAACTTCCTCCAAGGTGCGTCCGCAGGCCAGCATAACCGTGTCGTCCAGCACCGGGCGCGAACGACCGTCAACCACCACATGGCGAAACCAATGGCGTTCGTCGCGGAACAGGGAGAAGCTTCTGCTCAGCAGTTCGGGTTGGTCCAGAACATGATCGTAGACCTCGGTCTTCGACATTCCCGCCAACTCGGGTATCAAGCGGGACAGAATATCCGCCACGGGGCCGCGCAGAGTGTCGTTAACCCGTTTGACGGCTGTGTTTCGGTCCAATTCTTGCGCTGCTGTCGCCATGTCATTACCCGCCGCTTGAAAAGAAACAATTTTAGTAAAACTTTACAACTCATTGATCTTCTTGATGTTATCAGCTTGTAGCTGCCGGCGCCACGAAATTAAGCGTAAGGGGGGCAATGAAATCCCAAGGGCGAAAGGGTAAAGATCTCGTAGCCGGTTTCAGTTACGGCGATGGAATGCTCGAACTGTGCCGACAAGGATTTATCCTTGGTCACGGCGGTCCACCCGTCGGAGAGGATCTTGGTATCGGCCCGCCCGGCATTGATCATCGGTTCAATGGTGAAAAACATGCCCGGGGCCAAGACTTCGCCGGTTCTGGGCTTGCCGAAATGCATGACGTTGGGGGGCTCGTGAAATACCTTGCCCAGGCCGTGGCCGCAAAATTCCCGCACGATCGAGAAGCGGTGCCCTTCGGCGAAGTGCTGAATGGCGTGGCCGATATCGCCCAAGGTCGCGCCGGGTTTGACGACTTCGATCCCCTTCATCATGGCGTAATAGGTGACTTCAACCAATTTGCGGGCTTTGACACTGGGGGTTCCGACGAAATACATCCGGCTGGAATCCCCATGCCAGCCGCCCAGGATCGGGGTGACGTCGATATTGACGATGTCGCCGTCGTCCAGTCGTTTGTCGCCGGGGATGCCATGACAGACAACGTGATTGACCGAGGTGCAGATGGATTTGGGGTCGCCCCGGTAATTGAGCGGCGCGTTGATCGCGCCGCGGTCAATGATGAATTGGGCGCATAAGCGGTCCAATTCACCAGTGGTCACGCCGGGGACCACATGGGGCGTGATGAAATCCAAAGTCTCGGCCGCCAGTCGACCCGCTTTGCGCATGCCGTCAAAATCGTCCGCCGTATGAATGCGGATGCGTCCGCTTTCGTGATTGTTCCGTTCCAAAGCTTCACCGTCTCAAGTTGGGCATGAAATGCCCGGAATTTTTAGGGTCATAAACCGCCCAATTATAATCTCATCCAGACTCATATGGCATGTATAGCAGATTGCTTCCACCCCGTCGTCAATCGCTTTTGCGAGGGCGGCGGCATAGGTAGGGTCGATTTGGGCGGCGGGACGGAA
>CAIYCT010000018.1 GCA_903924765.1 uncultured Rhodospirillaceae bacterium
AGCCTTGACCGAAGGCAATACAGTCCAGCGAATGGCAACCATCAGGCCGACGGTGACTACGATTAGCATCATGGCGGTGGGCCAAGCGGCCAGCGGTAAATAATACAGGTAATCAGTGCCGAACATATCGGTCAGCCGATCCATCAGATGGAACGCTGGAAAAATGGGAATCAAGGTCAAGGGCGGCAACAGCACCAAAGCGATGCCATGGGCCAGGGTCAACACGATTTTGCGCAGCGTGCTGGCGCGGGCCGGTTGCGGGCGGGCGGACAGATCCGCCTGCCCCTGATAAACGCCGGGCGAACCACGCCACATGGCGCCGCCGCCAATTTGCGATCCTGCGGGAATCGAGGTCAAATCGTCCAGCTCGGCGCCGTCACCGATTACGCTATCGCGCCCAATCACCGACGAGGTGCCCACTGAGACCGAATGGCCGATTGCGATGGGACCGATCACCAATTCGTTGCCGACTACTTCGGCGGAGGCCAAACGCACTCGTCCGCCGATGGTGCAATCGCGACCGATTGAAATCAGGTCGAAGGCGCCCGATTCCACTTCACTGATGATGGCTCCCGATCCAACCTTGGCGCCAAGCAGGCGCAGATAGATGCGGATGATGGGGCTGTCTTGGAACCATTTGATATGCACCAGCCCCAAGAAGCGTTGCGCCAACCACCAGCGGAAATAATAAACGCCCCACAGGGGATACCGTCCGGGCTTGGTGCGGCCCAGCACCAGCCATTTGACGGCGATGGAAATGACAATAGTGGAAATGCTGATAACGCTGTAAGTGCCCAGCAGATAGACCACTTCGGTCATGAAATCGGCATCGTCGCCCGACAGCAGCATATAGCTGACAAATACGCCCAGCCACGGCGCGGTGGCCAGAGCCAACACCATCGGCAGCGCGGCGGCTTGGGCCAAGGTACACAAGACGCGACGAAGGAACGGCGGCGGCTCGAACGCCTGAGAGATTTGAGGTTTCGGCTCGGATTTGCCGTTGGCATCCAGATGCGTGCCGATGGCACGCAAGGTGCGCCCGGCATAGATGTCTTGCAGAGTGATGTGCGCCAGGGTCGGCGTTTTGCGGACATGAGAGATGAAGTGAGCGGCAATCAGAGAATGACCGCCCAGGCCAAGGAAGAAATCGTCGTTGAAGCCGATGGGTTGACCGGGGAACACCACCTTGGCGGCGGCCAGCAAAACCGCCTCGGTGGGGGTTTCGGGCGCTTCGCAGGCGGCATGATCCGAGGCAGGATCCAGCGGCAGGGCGGCCAGCGCCTTGCGATCAACCTTGCCTGAAACCAAGCGCGGCAACACGTCCACTGCTTGAAAACAGGATGGCACCATGTAGGCAGGCATTTGCATCTGTAGAGCGGAGCGGATTTGCGATGAGTCCAGCTCTTGGCCGGGTTGGGCAACCAAATAAGCAGCCAGAAAATCCATGTCGTCGCGCTTCAGCAACACCACCGCCGCTTGGGCGATTTCCGGCAGGGCGGTCAATCGGGCTTCAATTTCGCCCAATTCGACGCGGAACCCCCGCACTTTGACTTGGTCGTCGATGCGGCCTTTGAACACCAGTCGGCCTTCTTCGTCCAGTGATACGGCGTCGCCGGTGCGGTACAAGATGGGGTCTTGGCCGGTGCCGGGAAACGGATTGGCGATGAATTTTTGGGCGGTGAGTTCGGGACGGCCCAGATAGCCGGGCGCGACGCCGGGGCCGCCGATCAGCAACTCGCCCTCGTCACCAGGAGCAACCGGATGCAGGGATTCGTTGACGATGTAGCAACTGGCGTTGGCAATGGGCGTGCCGATGGTCACCGGCTGGCCGGGAACGATCTCGGCGATGGTGGCGACCACGGTGGTTTCGGTCGGGCCATAGGAATTGAACAGGCGGCGACCGGTGCGGCACCAGCGTTGCGACAGGCTGGGTGGGCAGACTTCACCGCCCAGAATGATCACCCGCAGGCTTGGCACATCCTGATCGAGCAGAGTCAGCAAGGTGGGAACCGTATCCAGGACGGTGATGCGGGCCTGATTGAGAATGGGGGCCAGCCGGTCAGTCTGAGCCATGGTCTGACGGGAGGCCACCCACAGGGTTGCGCCCATCATCAACGGGATGAATATTTCTTCCAACGACAGATCAAAGGCGACCGACGCGCCTTGAAACGCGATGTCGTCAGCGGTGATTCCATAGATTTCGTTGGCTGCGCGCAAATATTGGCAGATGTTGGCGTGGGTGATGCCAACCGCTTTGGGTTTGCCGGTGGACCCCGAAGTGTAGATGGCATAGGCTAGATTTTGCGGAGTCGCCGCTTTGATGGGCGCGGATGATTTGACCGCCACGCGGTCGGTCACCTTGAACAATGGCAGGGGAAAGTCCTGGGCCAGCGCGGCGGTGGTTTCGTCCACCAGCAAGGCCGCCGCCTTGCAGTCCTCTAGGCAGGATAGGACCCGTTCGGACGGAACGTCTGCGTCGAAGGGGATATAGGCTGCGCCCGATTTGACGATGCCCAGCAAAGCCGCCAGCAGATTGCTCGATCGTTCCAGCCACAGTCCGACGAAATCGCCGGGGCCGATGCCGCGCGACCACAACAACTCGGCCACGTTCTGCGCCAGCTGATCCAACTCGCCATAAGTCAAGCGTTCGGAGTCGAAGATCAAGGCGGTGCGATCCGAACCGGTCTTGACGCTGTGGGCAAAAATATCCGAGAGGAGTTCTTGGCGAAGGAGCTGAGGGCGAACCTCGCCAACCGGATGACCTAGAAGACTGGCGACATGATTCATTGCGTATGGCGGTCCTTTGACGGCCAGGGGTTATAGAAAAATCCATACCTTATGTCTGGTGATTTGACCACCAATATCTCGTATCAAAAAACAGTCACAAATCTATATCTAGCTTAAATGCGCCCTGCAAATCAGGAAATCGGGCCTATACACGACCCAAAGCAAATCAACGTGCCCAAAGTTTGTGTCAACATGATGACGGTGATAGTCAGGCCAAGGCCCTAGACCCAATGAATCGGCGAAATCGGGTTCCGCCACACCCTCGACGATGCCGACCTCGCAGGCCTTCAAAACCGCTTCCTTGCCGGTCCACAACCGCAAGAAGGATTCTTTCCTAAATGGGGGCGCTACTTTGCCGACCCATGCCTGTTCGGAAGGAGAGAACAGGGTGTTCGCCACAAGGCTTGTATCCAAATCCACGGTCATGTCTTCAAGATCGACCCCAATTCGACACCCCGCCGAACAGGCCAGAGCCCACCCTTTGGGCCGGTTGGCGCGGCTGAACGATAGGGACGAGGCAGGAAACTCGATGGAAGGTTTGCCGGTATCGCCAAGCCTGAACTGAATGTCCCCTGGGGCGCAGGCCAATTTTTCCGCAACGATCCGGCGAGTAACCCGATCCCGGTCGTCCAGCCCCGAGGGGCCGGGAAACAACCAAAGATCGGGCTCAAGCTGGGTCAAAGGTTAGGTCAAGCTGTTGGCGAACACGCGAATGCGTTCGCACGCCTTTTGCAACGCTTCGGTCGAGGTGGCGTAGGAAATGCGGAAATAGGGTTCGAGGCCGAACGCCGCTCCTTGCACAACCGCGACGCCTTGATCTTCCAGCAACGCAGTGGCGAACTCGGTGTCGTTGGAGATCACCTTGCCCGAGGGAGTCTTCTTGCCGATCAATCCTGCGCAGGACGGATAGACGTAGAAGGCGCCTTCCGGCGTCTTGCAGGTAATGCCAGGGCATTGGTTGAGCAAGGACACCACCATATCGCGCCGTGCCTTGAAGATTTCGGCGTTCTTAGGGATGAAGTCCTGGGGACCGTTCAAGGCTTCGACCGCCGCCGCTTGGCTGATGGAGCTGGTGTGGGTGACCGATTGGCTTTGGATCGTGTTGATCGCCTTGATCAGCGCTATCGGACCGGCGGCATACCCTACGCGCCAGCCTGTCATGGCATAGGCCTTGGACACGCCGTTCATGGTCAAGGTGCGGTCGTACAGGCGGGGCTCGACCTGCGCGGGAGTGCAGAACTTGAAGCCGTCATAGACCAGATGTTCGTACATGTCGTCGGTCATGATCCACACATGGGGATGACGCAGCAGCACGTCGGTCAAGGCCTTCAACTCGTCCCAGCTGTAAGCGGCGCCGGTGGGATTGGACGGCGAGTTCAGCACCAGCCACTTGGTGGCGGGGGTGATGGCCTTTTCCAAATCTTCCGGTTGCAGCTTGAAGTTTTTTTCCTGGGGGCAGGGCACGAAGACCGGCTTGCCGCCGAACATCAAGGCGATGTCTGGATAGCTGACCCAATAGGGCGCGGGGACAATCACTTCGTCGCCAGGATTGAGAGTGGCCATGAAGGCGTTGAAGATCACGCCCTTGCCGCCGACGCCGACGGTAATCTGATCGGGGGTGTAGTCCAGACCGTTCTCACGCTTGAATTTCTGGGCGATGGCTTGGCGCAGCGCCGGTGTGCCCGCTGGCGCGGTATATTTGGTTTCGCCTCTGTCGATGGCGGCCTTGGCTGCGGCCTTGATGGTGTCGGGCGTGTCGAAGTCCGGTTCGCCGGCGCCAAGACCGATCACATCGACTCCTTTGGCCTTAAGTTCGGCGGCCTTCTGGGTGACGGCGATGGTGGGTGACGGTTTGATGGCCGAAAGTCTGTCTGCGATGAACGGCATGATCCCCTCCTGGGGGTGGACGATAAACGAGAAATAGCGGCGATTCCGCCGGGCGGGCAAATTAAAGGGCGAACGCGTAAAGCGCAAGCAAATCTCGTCAGCGGAGGGCTGGCGATTTTTTCGCCTTGTCACAATTGTGCAATGCAATATTTCCGTTGACCTGGTACGCGGCGTTGTAAAACTTTTTCTCGTCCACGTCTGCCTCATGGTCATATTGTTCCGCTATTTCCGAGTAAAACCACTCTCGATCTTTCTCTTTGAAG
>CAIYCT010000019.1 GCA_903924765.1 uncultured Rhodospirillaceae bacterium
CCCCCACTCGCTCGACCACCGACCGCACCGCTGGGGGAGTGAACTTCTCCAACTGCACCACCTGCGCCCCCGCCTCCACCGCCAGCAGGGCATCGGACTCGTAATTGACCTCGATGACGATGGTTCTCTCGGGCGCTTGGGCCTTGGCCGTCGCTACCGCTTTGACGATGGGATTGTCGCCCATGAAGATCAGATGTTCGGGAAAGATCAGCACGGTCTCGGACAGGCCGGTGCGATGCATCTCGGCCCCACCCGCCTGTATGGCGGCGACGGCAATCTTGCGAATTCCCGGCGGAGCTTTGCGGGCACAGGCGACGCGAACGCGCGGATTGACGGCCTGGGCCGCCGTGACGATGGCATTGGCGGCGGTGGCGATGCCAGACGCCCAATCCACCACGATTTGCGACACCTTCCAAGCCTGATGCAAGGCGGCAACCGAGCCGGTGGCCGACAGGATTAAGCCACCGGGCTCGACCTGCGCGCCATCAGCCAGAACCGACTGAACCGTGCCACCCAACCGCTCGATCAGGCGAGCGGCCAAGCCGCCCCCACAAAGAATAAGCGGATGGCGCGCCGCAAACGCCATCCGCCCTGTTTGTTCGCCGATGCCCAAAACCCTGGTGGTCAAATCCCCATAGGGCGCGTCTTCTACGATCAGCCGGTCAAGATCGTCATCGGTGAAATAGACACCGCTCATCCGAACTTGAACTGAATGCCAAAACCGCCGCGAGGATAATTCCATTCGATATCGTCGGAGCCCGCGCACATCACCCGGCAGGTGCCGCATTCCAGGCAGCCGTCCGTCGTGATCTCCACTTGTCCGCGATCATTTTCCTCGTAGCATCCGGCCGGGCACACCTTGGTCAAGGCCAACAACGCCTTGGACGGCGTGGTGTGCGCGCGCACCTTGATATGAGGTTTGCCGGAATCCACCAGATACCGATTCTGAAACAACTTGCTTTCGACCTTCATGGTCGCGAAATCAGCCGCAGTGCTCATCGCCATGCCCTCGCCAGTTTGAATGCGTCACCAACCAGACCCAACAACGTCCGCTCCTTGCGGAAGTTGGACATGATTTCTTTTTCCTTGGAAATCTTATCGACCCCGTCCACGCGCAGCATGGTTTGGGCCGCCTTGCTCATCAGCTTGGGATACAGGCTGAAGAAATGCTTGTTGTTGTGCAAGAAGGACGGGATGTCCTTGTACTTCTTCAGGTCCTTGAGCACAAAGGTCTTTTCCAACGCCGCTTGGTATTGGGCCAAATTGGCTTCGGTCATCGGCTCGCGGGTGCGCTTCAGGCGCACGATGGTTTCCGCCGCCACCCGACCGGTGGTCATGGCAAGGTTGGAACCTTCACGGTGCACCGCGTTGACGAATTGTCCGGCATCGCCGACGATGATCCAGCCATCGCCATAGATGGACGGCATCGCCTTGTAGCCGCCTTCGGGAATCAAATGCGCAGCATATTCCTTGACCTCGGCCCCTTCGATCAACGGCTTGATGGACGGGTGGTTCTTGAACCCTTCCAGCAAGGCATAAGGGCTGATGCCGCTTTCCTTGAAGTCGCCGACCATGCAGCCGATGCCGATGGAAATGGATTCTTGGTTGGTATATAGAAAGCCGGTGCCGGTCATCCCGGCGGTGACGGTGCCGATGGCCTCGATCACCACCCCTTCCTCGCCCTTCAAATTGAAGCGCGATTCAATGACGTCACGGGGCAGGAAATGCATTTCCTTGACCGCCAACGCCACCGAATCCGGCGACGCTTCCGACCGCAACCCCGAACGCTGACCGACCAGACCATTGACGCCCTCGGCCAATACCACCACGTCGGCAAAAACTTTGCCGCCTTCACGGTCGGTGCGCACGCCGATGACTTTGCCCGTGGCGTCTTTCAGCAACTCGGTGACGGTGGTTTCGCACAGCAAGGTGGCTCCGGCTTCGCGGACCTTGCGGCTGAACCAGCGGTCGAACTGAGCGCGGATGATGGTGTAGCGGTTGGGCTTTTCCTCGTTGAAATCGTTCGAACGGTAATGCATGCCCGCATACGAGGCGTCGTCCAGCATCCACATGCGCTGTTCGATGATGCGGCGTTCCAGCGGCGCTTCCTC
>CAIYCT010000020.1 GCA_903924765.1 uncultured Rhodospirillaceae bacterium
AGTCGTAAAGAAACAGAAGCAAAAACACAGGAAAGTGAGAAAGATAGAATGAGCCACCTCGTCCGAGGTGAAACTAATTTCTTCAAAATTTCCCCCACTTCCACAATAAACGGCAATGATCCAATACCCGGCCTAAGGTGTGTTGCCCGCCTGTTCCACCCGCGCATGCATGGAGGAAAGGAGCGCGTCAAAGTTTTGTCCGTTGGATTGTAAAATGGCGGTGTAATCCTGACGATAGGTCAGCCCCATGCTGATGCCTTTGGTGGCGATATCGATCACGTGCATGCCACCATCGGCAGCGCGCTGGACACGCCATTGCACCGGATTGGGCGGCCCCTGTGGTCGGATGATTTGGGAATCGACCAACCAAACCCCCTCGCCCATCATTTTAGCGCCCACGGTTTCCAACTTCTCTCCGTTATAGGATTTAAACTTCTGGCTCCAAGCCAACACCTGCAAATCCTCGAACGTTTTCAAGAACTCCGCCTGCTGAGCCGCTGTCGCCCCTTGCCAATAGCGGGACAAAACGAACTTGCCAATCTCGGGAAGGTCGAACGCCGAAACAAAAAGCCGCCGAAAGCGCTCTTTGCGATCCCCGTCGGAAAGATCTTTGGCTCCCACGGTCGTAATGGCGTTCTGCGCCAAATCCTGGATGAAGGCGCGCGCCTCTTGATCGTCGGTCGCCTTGGCCGTCGTCACACCTGACAGCATGAACAAAACAAAGAATGTGGAAACAAGCAGCCGCGGCACCATGATATGCGCTCCATTGGACGCTGACGTCACTCTGACACAAGCGCCGCCAAAAGACCCCATACCGACTCTTGGCGGCAACCTCTGTTATTGCGCGCTGGTTTTCGCGCCGGTGAGATATTTCGAGAAGGACTCGAGCCCGTCATCATAGATGTCCGAGATCCAACTGGTCGCGTCGTCATCCGGGATGCCTTTTTGGGGCATAAAGTTTCCTTCCCATGTGATCACCGAGCCTTTGCCGGACCGCGCCACCGTCATGGTGGAAACATAATGTTCGATCGGCAGCGGACTGGAGACGAGGTCATAGGTCATCGTCTGATGGAGACGATCACGGCGAATAAATTTTTCAACGATGGTGCCGGTGGGATTAAGCGTCAATTTACGAAGAATGACGCCATCGACTTGCGACAATTCGCAGCTGGCGACGCTGGGGTGCCAGGAACCAATGGCGCATAAATCGCTGACCACGCTCCAAGCCTTGGCGGGAGAGACGGCGACCTTGGCTGATTTTTTTACGTTTAAAGCAAAAGCCGGTGACGCAACGCTTAACGCCATAAGGGCGGTCATAATAATTCGAGCTGTACGCATAGCTGCCTCCTGTTTTTTTATGGTTCTAAACGGGTACTAGAACTGGGCCTATCTCAGTGGAATTGACGTCTCACTGACCGATAAACGACACATCCGCTGAGACAGGGTAGTCTCCTCCATATCCTGGGCGCGGCTTATCCGACGTCGGTTTGCCCGCGATTAACGACCGGCGATACTGACGATAAAGCGACCGAATGGCGCTGTAAGGGTCCACCGAGGTCCGTTCAATCTCATCCATGGCATTTAGATTGTCGGAACGGCGATCAACGCCACTGATCGCCGTTCGGATCAGCGGAATGTACCAGTAGCCGATATTTTCGGTATAGCGTGAGAGCGGGTCCGCATACCCCTCGACCGCCATGCTGATTCCATCCCTGGGATTGGACGGCCCCAGCAGCGGCAGAACCAAATAGGGACCCTCGTCAACGCCCCAAATGCCCATGGTAATGCCCAGATCGTTGTCGTGTCGCGGGATATCCTTGGCCGCCACATCGAACAATCCTCCCACGCCGACGCTGGTATTAATCAGGAAGCGCCCGAAAGTCGCATACGCCTTGTCCGGATCAGCCTGAAGCACATCATTCGCGAAGATTACCGGAGAACGCAAATTGAGCAAAAAGTCATGAACATGAATGCGCACGAATTCGGGGATATAATCGTGATAGCCTTGTGCCACAGGCTTCAGCACAGCCTTGTCGACAGTCACGTTAAAATCGTAAGTGCGGCGGTTCCAAGATTCGAACGGATCATTGGCGCTATTGGTTTCGCTCTGCACCTCAGAACCGGATTGAGACGGTGCCGACATGCAGCCGGAAATCGTTGTCAGGATGAATACAAGACAGATAGCTTCCAAAGCAAAGAGAGAGTTTGAAATAAAATTACCCCGGTTCATCTCGGTGCCTCTCTTCAAAAACAATACCCGTAGCGCAACCCCACTGTTTCCATTCCCCCATTGTATTTGGCAATACCGGCATTGCTGATATGATCCATATACATTGAGACGTCATGATGCTTGTTGAATCTAATCCCAAGAGAAAGAGATTCTCGAAATAAGATCGGAGACCCCAAATCCTTCCAATTATCTTGGGACTTGTTCAGATGACCATTGTTCAAAGATGGCCCAAAACTGAACTCCGCAAAATAATGCTTTAGAAATTTATAATCCCAAGTGATTCCAGTATAGACTTGGCTGGTTTTCCCCCAAAGATTATAGGTCGCTCCAATATCAGGGCGCGGCGCTCCTATTATGCGAAGAATTCTTGGTGAAGAAAATAGTATCTCTCCATTAATATCTGCGCCGCTTTCCTTTCTATTCCCTAGTATTCCGGCATCATGATACATGCCTCCGGTCCTTAATTCGGAAACGATGGCATCAGCCTGTGCATTGTGACAGCAGACAAAGAATAGAAGCCCCGCAAGGGCCCTTCTTTTTAAGGACATGTCTCCCCCTAATTAGCATCCAGACCCGGTTGCAGCCCATTACCGCAACGGCTCTAAGATACTGACATAGTTCGCCACAGCCGCGCCACCCATATTGAAAATTCCGGCTAAACGAGCATTGGGGACTTGGAATCCACCGGCAGCGTTCGAAAGCTGCATGGCGCTCAGCACATGCATGGAAACGCCGGTCGCGCCAATGGGATGGCCCTTGGCCTTCAACCCACCGGAAGGATTAACCGGAAGCTTGCCTCCCATTTGCGTCCAGCCCTCAAGGATGGCCCGAGCGCCTTGACCGCGAGGGGTTAAGCCCATGGCCTCGTATTCCATCAATTCGGCAATGGTGAAACAGTCGTGGGTTTCGACAAAGCTCAAATCATTCAAAGTGATGCGCGCATCTCTCAGCGCATTTTCCCATGCCATGGCAGGCCCCTCGAACGCCACGATGTCGCGCTTGGACAGGGGAAGAAAGTCATTGACATGCGAAACGGACCGGAAAACGACCACGTGAGGCATATAATAGGCGGTTGCCAAGTCAGCAAGCACCACAGCGGCGGCTCCATCGGAGACCATGGAGCAATCGGTCCGACGCAACGGTCCAGCCACCTTGGGATTGCTATCGCCCCCTCGGCAATATTCCAAGCCAAGATCCTTCTGCACATGCGCCAAAAGATTGTGCGATCCATTTTTGTGATTCTTGGCGGCGATCTGAGCCATAGCTTCGGATTGATCGCCGTACCGCTGGAAGTACAGATCGGCAATCTTGCCGAACACCCCAACAAACCCGCCCTCAATCTCGCTTTCTTCCTTGACGTAGGACGCCTTAAGCAAACACTTTCCGACCTCGGCGCTTGAGATGCCGGTCATCTTCTCGGCGCCAATCACCAAGACAAAGCGCGCTTTTTTGGCGGCAATGACATTAAGCCCCTGATGGATGGCGGCCGAGCCAGTGGCGCAGGCGTTTTCCACACGGGTCGAGGGTTTAAACCGTAAAGCAGGAGAGGCTTGCAAAGCCAAAGAACTGGGGAATTCCTGAGGATCCATACCGGCGTTCATGGTGCCGATAAAGATTTGATCAATATCAGCGGGCTCCAAACCAGCATGTTCAATGGCATTAACGGCAACTTGGACAATAAGGCTTTCCAAAGTTTCGTTTTCTTGTTTGCCAAATTTAGAATGCGCCCAACCGACAATGCATTTCCCCATAATCATCTCTCCATTGATCTATTAACAGACGAAAATCGAGGGGAAGAGTTGTCCCTTCCCCTCGAAAGGCTTAGTTAGCGTAAGCCGGTGCTTTAGCGGCTTCAGAGGCGGTCTCATGCTTCCGTTCGAAGATGAAGCTGGGTTTGAAAATCATGGCCAAACCCGGCATCACGAACAACGCGCAGAAAGCCGACACGCCCAGCCACAGGGCAATCAATGTGCCCATTTCGGCTTGGAAGCGCAGTGACGAGAACTTCCACAACAAGACGCTCGACACCAACACCAAGGCCGTCACCAGCACGCCGCGACCGGCGCAATGGATGGCGAACCACACAGCTTCTTCTTCGGATCGTCCCGCTTCGTACTCGCACTTAATGCGGTCGCAAATGTACAGGGCATAATCCACACCCAAACCGATGCCCAACGCCGCCACGGGGACGGTGTTGATGTTCATGCCGATATCCATCACCGCCATGAAAGCGAAGGTGGCGACGTTCGAGACCACCACCGGCACCATGAAGAACATGCCCGCCGCCGAGGACCGATACACGACGATGCACGCAACCATCAAGATCAGCAGAGCCAAGGCAATGGATTCGATTTGCCCAGAAAGAATGACCTCGTTGACCGCCGCGATCACGCCGACAACGCCACCGGCCAGATAAATGGTGGCCTGATCGGAACCAGCATGTTCGGCGATGAACTGCTTAATGCGGAAGATCGCGGTTTCGATGGTTTTGCCCTGGTGATCGGTGAAGAACAACGTCACCGCCGCGTTCTTCAGATCCACATCGACAAACCGTGTCAAATCGCCTGGCTCGCTGTTTTGCTCATACAAGAACATCAGCTCGCCGTTGGCCAATTTGTCTGCACCCAGTTCCTGATAGCGTACATTGTCCTCGCGAACAGTGCGGCTAACCGATGGCAGAACGTCGGCAATGGACAAGGAGCCGCCGATTTCGGGTTGAACTTCCATGAAGCGCTGAAATTTCTGCATCAGCCCCAAGGATTCAGCGGTTTTCATGTCATCCTGTTTTTTACCGCCAACCACCACAAACATTCTGTCCGATCCGGAGAAATGGTCGTTGATGGCCGCTTGATCCAAATTGTAGCGCGATTCCGGCCACAGGATCGGAGAACCAGGATTGGCGTCACCCACCTTCAGTTGCAGGGCATAGAAACTGCAAACGACAAACACAACGGCGGTGGCGGCGACAACATAATATTTTGCCTTGCCGCGCGAGACGGACACGCATACGTCCAGGAAGGGACGCAGAACATATAGATCAAGGTTGATCTTGTGTAGGTAACTGCTGGGATGCTTGACCCAAGACAAAAGCACAGGAGTTAATACGACAGCACTAACCATTAAGGTGCCCACCCAAACAACCGTCAATATAACCAATTTTTGCAACAGCGGTATTGGGCTGAGAGCCACCACAGCAATACATCCAGCATCAACGGTGATGCCTAAAATGCCAGGGCGCAGTAATTCCACCAATGTCTTCTTAGCGGCAACAGCAGCGGCCTCCTTATGATGTTCAATGTTTTCCACTTCTTCATGAAAGCGAGTCAAAATTTGAACGGAGTGCGAAATGGCGCGAGCGGTGATAAGCATCGCAACGACCATAACCAAGGGATCAAAGTTGATATGGAGCATCTTGGCGATGCCCAAGGCCCACGATGCGCTGACACCAGCAGTAATCATGGGCAGGAAAGTGCCGCGCCACGTTCTGTTGACAATGAACAACATGACGACAAACAACAACAGGGCAAGTCCGACCAATTTGAAGGTTTCAGGCAAATAATGGTTGACCCACCCATAAAGCACCGGATTGCCGACCACGGCGACCTTTACGCCATTGCCATTGATGCGATCCACGAGTTCTTCGATTTGAGGATAGGTGACATTGTAGTCGATCAGCTTGTCAAAGAAATCGACGGTTACCAACGTTGCCTTCAGATCCTTGGACACCACAGGTCCATAGACCAACGGGTTCCGCAAAATCGCGTCCTTCAAGTGATCAATGGCCTCCTGATCTTTAGGCAAGTCGGGAAACATATAAGGATGGCTTTCAATGCCCTCGGTCGAGGCCTTGACTTCCTTCAGCTTTTTACCGGCCAACGAAATGATTTGGAAGGTATTGACTGCATCAAGCTTGTTCAAACCCTGTGTCAGTTCTTGCACCTTCTTAAGCACGTTAAGCTGAAAGATGTCGCCCTGTTCTGCTTCAACCATGAAGGTGACGATATTCGCGCCGCCAAATGTGGATTTGAACCGTTCGTGAATTTGAACATAGGGGTGTGACGTCGGAGCCAAATCCTCGAAAATAGTCTTAACGGGTATGCCTGCAGCTTGAATGGCAAAGAAAACCGTCAGCAAGCCGATGATAACCACAACTGGCACCCGCTTTTTTATGCAATAATCCGCGAACCTGTTGATCATTATTTCCTCCAAATTTTTATTTTATAGCGCTGAGCCGAGATTCAGCATTAGCGTCCCACAAGGGTTGTCCATTGAGTGCCGTCCCACAATCCAGGACGTTCGCCCGCAATCACCACCTGCTTTGAATCGATGAGCCCGATTTTGGTGTGAGCCGACAAATCGCTGCTGGACAATTTGCCCGTGCTGAATGTGGTCAGATCGGCATCCATGCGTTCCCAGACTCCTTTGCTGCCCACCGCGATCCATCCGTTATTTTGCGCATCCCAAGACACGGCAAAAAGGTGCTGAGAATTCTTGGTCTTCGCATCGGGAATCCGGACCCAGCTGGCGCCGCCATTTTGAGTCGTTAAAATAGTGCCGTCCAAACCGACGACAACGCCCTTTTCCGGAGACCGGAACTGGATGGCCATCAAGCTGCCTGTCGCTTCGGTTTGAACCATGGACCAAGTCGCACCCTCATCGGCGCTATGGAACAACTTGCCGGCTTCCGCCGCGATCCAAATATTTTTCGGGTTACTCGCATCAATGTCCGCAAAGTTGACATCCACCGGCTCGCGCATTTGCTTCCAGGTGGCTCCAAAATCAGTTGTCTTTAGTACCGTACCGTATTCGCCAACCGCCCAAGCGGACCCCTCAGGGCCTACGTGAACATGAACCAATTTATTGGCGACATCGGAATGGGGGACCTCAACGGCTTTCCAGGTAACCCCGCCGTCTTCCGTACGCAAAACGGTCGCGCCATTGCCAATGGCTACGGCGTGCGCGTCATCCCAAGAATCGATATCTTGAAGATGCGCTTCCGTTCCCGTCAATTGACGTTGCCAAGTGGCGCCGCCGTCCGTGCTTTTAATGATCTTGCCGAAATTTCCGGTGATCCAAATATTGTGCTTGTCGGTAATTGACACCCCGAACAGCAGATCTTTCCGCTCGATCACGGGAGGAATGACCGCACCGCCCTTGGGCTGCGGATGAATAAACAGACCGGCATAAAGCAGCCCGGCGATCATAATCCACGGAACCATACCCACCAATCGAGAGCCCAATGCTCCGGATTTTCCGCCGTGATGTCCGCCATCAGCTAAAATAGCGCTCGCACCACTGGGATCGTGAATCTTGTTTACCTTGTTCATGATACCCGATTCCTCCACAATTAATCGTTTTTATTATCGTCATTAAAGAGAAGAGGAAGACTTGTCTCTAACAAGTCTTCCTCCACGGTTTTTATTGAGCCACTTCGTACAGCTTCTTCAAAGAAACTGTGTTTTCGTCGACGCTTTTCGGATTCGATTTCATGTTGGAAGACCAGTTGGTCGCATGGTTCTTCTTGAAATCGATGATGTGACCGTCCACGGGCATGATGGCTTTGTATCCATCTTCGCCGATATCCGGGCGATTTTGGAAAATGAACATCTTCCAGAACTTGCCTTGGTGGTCATAGGCTTCGCCGTAGTAAGGACGCGGCCAAGCCACTTCCATCCAAATCTTCTTCATGCCGTAGGGATGTTCATCCGGCGGCACGCCTTCGATCACCCACACTTCGCGGGGCTCCCATTCCATCCTCTTGGCGGGGAAGTAATAGGGCGCCTCGGACAGACCTTGCTGCGGGAACTCTTCGGGAGTGCCGATCTTGGACTTGTCCACGCTCAACTCATCGACGTTGGCAAGGGCCAGGATCCACTGACGACCCACCAGTTTGGTGGACTTGTACTTGGTCGGCACGGCGTCCCAAATGTCCCAATCGTCATAGAGCTGGTCGGTACCGCCGATGGGATCCATCCAGGCCGAACCGGTCAGACGACGGTCACGACGAGCGGCACGCAGATAGGCCCACGTATCATCCGGGCGCTGGCCCGAGGCATCGTTGTAGCGGACGGTGAAGATACCGATGCCTTTAATGTCTTGAGGGCTATAAGCCACCAACACCGTCTTTTGCATAATGGTGCCGTCGCCGCGGCTGATGGGACCACCATCCAAACGGCCTTCCATATAATAGCGCTGAGCGAACCAACGTTGGACGCGTTCGACACCACTATCGCCATTGATAAACACCCAACAAATGTCACGCAAATCCATCACGGCGCCATACGTATCCGCGCGCAGATTCCAGATCAGCTTGTCACCCGCATAGGGGTCCTTCATATCAATGTCCTGCGGGTCGAAAAACATGCCCGCTTTCCAGCCAGTCACTTGACGAGTGGCAGGATCGAACTTGACGTCTTTCTTGCCGTCTTGCGTGGCCTTCATGTACTTGGGGTCCATTTCGATCGGCTTGGAGTGCTTGACCTTAATGGTCAAACCCTTTTCACGGATGGCCCATTCCATCTTCTCGGGGATCATGTCACCGACCCGGTGACCTTCGAAGGTCAGGTCTTTGACCTGATCAAAGTTGTCCTTCGAAATGGTCGTATGTTCGGCCAGTTCGGCGGCCATGGCCTGGACGCCAATGGAGACTCCGAATAGAGCCGCCGCGGCCAGTAGTGAACGTTTCATCATATTCATTCTTATACCTCCATTACTTAGAATTGACGCGTGATACGGGCAACAAATTGGGTGTCGCCATGGAAATAACCGAACAGACCACTCTGGTACTCAGTGGTGCCGATCGGACCCGCGCCCAAGGGATTGGCCTTCAAGCCCGACGTGTTGTTGTACGCGTACTGACTCTTGTAATTGTTATCGAAGAACACATCAGCCTCGAGCTTCAAACGCCAACTGTCACCGAAGACGAAGTCCACAGCGGGGATCAGGAAGCCGCCGCCATTGCTGGCGTCAATACCGGCCACGAAGGACGGATTGATGGTGTCCCCGAAATAGTTCAGCAGGATGAAGTAGGTGATGTAAGTCTGGTGCTCTTGCTCTTGCTTACCCATGGAGAAGAACTGCACGATCTGGTCTTTGCTCGTGTAATCCAGAATCCAGGTATCGAAAACCTGAACGCTTGACAGGGATGGCCGGTTGGTGCCCAGCCAGTCTTGGGTATGCACTTGGTGATCGACGCGCAACATGTCGACCATGGTGTCCTTGCCCTTGATACCTGCCCAACCGGGTAAGCTGGAATTCAACGCGCCATAGTTATAGGGCTTGTTGGGGACATAGACCGATTCGACGTTGAACACAGAATCCAGGCTCTCGAAGTAGTAATTGGCGCTGCCGCCATAAGCTTCGATCTCGGGATAGATAAAGTCGCCCAACGCCTGAGTGGAGTATTTGCCGCGCCACGGGGTGGTTTGGTTCACACCGAAGGTCGTCAGGTATTGTCCAGTGCCGGTGGTCGAGGCCGGAGCAACCATGGGATCGGGATTGAAGGTCTTGATATAGGCCAGCGAATAGCCGATCTCGTGCCAATCGCCCTTCCAACGGAGCCCAAAGGTCGGATCGTTTTTGTTAGCGCCGTCCGCGTGGTAGTTATATTGATTGTAAGCGGTGAAGTCCACGCCCTGATAGGGCGTCACCGCCCAGCGGCCACCGTTCAACGCATAGGTGCTGCCGATGGAATTGCCCGGATCCAGGCCCGGACGGACGAACAGATCCAGGTTGCCGTCCAGTTCTGGCATGTCAATGTTAATCTTCGCCATCATCAACGGCTTACGATATTCCTCGTTGTTCTCGAAGAACAGGCGATTGGTGTAATCGAAACCGGAGATAATATCCATCGCGTGGAAGAAATCGCTCTCGCCCCACACAATCTGTTGCTTGCCGATACGGAAGTTATACCTGTCGCCAAGGGTAAACGTGGAATAGAATTCACGTGCCGATTGAAGGAACGACGTGGTGTTGTACTGGTCCATATAGTTCGTGCCACCGGATATCGACGTACCGTAGTGGTTGAACTCACTACCAATTGCCGTGGTCAGGTGATGCAGTTGGGCCAAATAGTCGGTTTGAACTTCACGGTCGTAACGACCGATGAATTTCCAGGCCACGGGACCAGTCTTGGCGTCCATGTCCAACAGAAGTTCGTTGCGGACCATGGCGGGATCCCACCATTTGTCCTTCATTTGTGAGCCAGGGACCCTATCCAGATTGAATCCGGTCCAATTTCTGACCCATCCACCAACTTTTAAACTATCGTCTCCTCCATCAGACCACTCTAATGCATGAGCTCTGTCTGCAGACATAAACATGGTCAATGCGAATGTGGCTACAGTAGAGATTAAGCGTAGATGCTTTATGTTTTTCATGCTCCCCCCTAGATGTTAGTGCTAATTACGCTTGATTAGCCTAATTTTCTCAGTTCAATTTTAGATACCTTACCGTAAGCGTTGTACGGTATTGACTCGACAAACTTATACTCTTTTGGCCTTTTAGATCTTGCAAGACTTGATAGACACAAATCAGTCAGTTCTTGCTCAAGCGGCACTTGCTCTTTCTTTGGCACAATAAATGCCACTACAGACTCACCCCACTCCTCATCCGGCCTGCCGATGACAGAGACGTCCAACACTCCTGGGTGATGCAGAAGGACTTCTTCAATTTCTCTTGGGTAAATATTCGATCCCCCGCTGATGATCACATCCTTGGATCGATCCACCAGCGTGAGGATTGCTTCTTCATTGAAGAGGCCCATGTCCCCTGTATAAAGCCAACCGTCACGCAAAACGGATTGCGTCGCTTCTGGGTTTTGCCAGTAGCCGCTCATGACGACATCGCCTCTGACGATTACTTCACCGATCGACCCGTTAGGGACTGCATTTCCTGCGTCGTCGACGATTTTGACATCAATCCCGGTACGGACATAGCCCACATACCCAATGCTGCCATCTTGCACAGACGCCATGCCGCGGAAATGATCGTCTTTGTGTAGTGCCGTGATCGTCATTGACGCCTCGCCTTGACCATAGACTTGGGTCAATCGATTGCCAAAGACATCCATGGCTTCGGTCAGCACCTCACGGTACATAGGCGCTCCGCCATAAATGATGCTTTTGAGATTATTTAGGTTTGTTCTCGCCATAGCCGGAGAACGCGCCAATTTTCTGAGCATTGTTGGCGACACGAACATCGTCACGCCTGAATAGACCCGCAGCAGCGACGCCACGTCTTCAGGATCAAAACGTCCGCTTCTAGGGATGACTTGATTGCCCCCCTTGACCAAGTGCGACAAGCCATTAAGCCCCGAACCATGGCTCAGCGGCGCCACATGTATCACCACATCGCGATGGCTTACACGGTCAATATCCGCGAAATAAGCAAGCGTCATCGCCAGCAGATTGCGATGCGTTAAAGTAACGCCTTTTGGAAGCCCCGTTGTCCCGCTGGTATAAAAAATCCAGGCAGGATCCAAAGCGCCCACATCGGCGATATCCACCCCTTGGTGCGACAACGCGCTAAGATAGCTTTGTCCCTGTACGCTAATAAACTGCGTTGATACGGTCTCGCTTAGGTGTTTCAGCGATGCAAGCCCTTGATCACTGCAAAAACACACGCTCGCCGAACAGTTTAAAAGAATACAAGATAGTTCTTTGGGGTTTAGACTTGAATCAACTGGAACCGCAACCAGCCCCGCATGCCAAATAGAAATGAGTATTTCTATATATTGCTCACAATTAGGCAAAAGAATCGCAACTCGATCTCCGGCCTGCAAACCATAGTCATCCCGCAAAGCTCCAGCCAAAGAACGCACTCTATTCGCCAACTCAAAATGAGTTAGATAGACCGCATGCCCCACGGACACAGCAGGTCTATTTGGATGAACAGCAGCATTCTGCATGGCAAATTTAGCGAGATTCATAGCCCCACGATCTTTCTTGAACAACCATCCCTGAGACGATTTCTTATTTTATCGCCTTGTTATTGCCCATCTATACGCAAGTGCCATGCCAAACCAAGAAACCGCAGAATTGTTATGAAATAGCTATCAACCCATTTGATGAAATTGTCATTTTGAATGAATATGCGTTTTTTTTTCGGACACCGTTCGATTTCGATACGCCGCCTTGATATTAATCGACATTTCCCATATGAACGGCCTATCTGTCCGAATTTGATGGCATCGTAGCTAATTTCTGCGTGGCTGTGTATCCAAAAGTTGCCGTTCCTGGCAAAAGCGCACTTGGTTTCAACGGACAGCCCGCTATCA
>CAIYCT010000021.1 GCA_903924765.1 uncultured Rhodospirillaceae bacterium
CACTTGGGTACCGTTGCCCAGGCCGTTCATAGACCTGTCTATTCTCTGCCGTCCACATATCGCCCCCATTTGTTGCCGTGGGGACGATAGAATCATAAGTGATTCATCCGATTCAAGAACCTTCCGGACGGGCTCTTAGAGAAGGTGAATTCAAGCGTCTCGGGCCTTTTAAGATCTCCCACTCGCTTGGGGCAATTGTCTATGCCTGACGACAAGACGGGGTGGCAAAAATGGATCGACTGAGGAATAGAGCCCGTCAGAATCATGAACGGACGGCCAGATTTGAACGGTTCCAACTAAGTTGTTATTTGTTAAATTTGTAAAACTCATGCCAAAATCTTGGTGATATCTTTGCCGAGCAGTGGTCTGGGAATTACATTAATAAGTTTACGGTGTGTATAATGAAAACACGTATTGGAATAACCAGCAAGTTGATGTTGGCCGTGGTTGTGGCTGTGATCGGCTGCATCGTCGTGGCGGCCTTCGGCATTGGGTTCATCCGAGACAGCATGATCCAGGATCGCATTGCAAAAGTCCGCAATTTGACTGAAGTCAGCCGCGATGTGGCGAAGGGATTTTATCAGCGTGAGCAAAAGGGCGAATTCGATCAAGCAACCGCTCAAGACTTGGCTCTAAAGGTGATGAACGGGCTGCATTTCGATAAGGATGAGTACTTCTTTTGCTATAAGTTCGATGGGACCTTGCTCATGTTTCCGCCAAAGCCAGAACGGGTCGGCAAGAACTTCATGGATTTGCGCGATGAAAACGGTGTCTATTTTATCCGCAAGCTGATCGATGTGGCCAAGGCTGGCGGCGGGGTGGTCTTCTATCAGAAGCCCCGGCCCGGATCAGAAACGTCCATTGATAAAGTTGCCTATTCCATTCCGTTCGAGCCATGGGGATGGGAGATCGGCACGGGAATCTATATCGATGATGTGGATTCCGAATTTTATGCCATCGCAGGAAAGTTCGCTCTGATCGTTTTGCTGATTGGTGGCGTCACCGCCGCTATCGTGGTGAGTTTGGCCCGTAATATCTCGCGACCGTTGGTGCGTTTGGTGGCGATCACCGACCGCATCGCCCATGAGGATCTGGCGGTCGACGTCACGGAAACCGAACGAAGGGATGAAATCGGAGCGTTGGCAACAACGATCCGGTCTCTGCGCGATATCGCTCGCGAAGCCGTAGACCTGCGCGTCCGCCAAGAACAGGAGCGGCTGCGCAACGTTCAGAGCTCCATTGACGCGGCTGAATTCGTAACCACCGGCAGCGAGCAATTGTCATCGAGCGCCGAACAATTGAACAGCGGCGTATCCGAGCAGGCCTCGGCGACCGAACAAGCTGCCTCCTCGGTGGAAGAGATGGCCTCGAACGTCAAGAGGACAGCCGAGAATGCCGGCCAGACCGAAAAAATTGCCAGTCAATCCGCCAAGGATGCCCAGTTGAGCGGCGAAGCGGTGAAGCGGGCGGCCGCCGCCATGCAGACCATCGCGCAGAAAATCGGCATCGTGCAGGAAATCGCCCGCCAGACCGATCTGTTGGCGCTGAATGCAGCCGTCGAGGCGGCGCGGGCCGGTGAACACGGCAGGGGCTTCGCCGTGGTCGCCTCCGAGGTGCGAAAACTTTCAGTGCGCAGCCAAACCGCCGCCGCCGAAATTAATGATCTGGCCACCGAAACGGTTAATCTGGCCAAGGACGCCGGACAGAGGCTGGACGAGTTGGTTCCCAATATCCGGCGCACGGCCATATTGGTCGAGGAAATATCGAGCGCCTGTAGCGAGCAGAATGTCGGTATCCAACATATCAACATCGCCATTCAACAGTTGCACAAAGTCACCCAGCAAAACGCTCTGGCCGCCGAACAAATGACCGAAACATCGGTTGAACTGGCATCCCACGCCGAGCAATTGCAGGAAACTATCGCCAACTTCCGAAGCCAAGGGGACACGTCAGCTCCAGCACCCAAACCGGACTTTCACCCCGCCACCACAGGAACTGTCGAGAGACCTTCCAAAAAAAGAACAGAGGCCGTTAAGGCTAAAAGACAAAATAGTAAGGATGGCGGTGTTTACACGCTGCATTAAAGCGCGCCGATGGCAGGGTGTTTCTCGGTGCTCAATGAAACAGCGTGTAGATCAGAGTAATCAGGGCAGGAAGGCAGACAAAAATGCCCAAGACTATCGGATAGGCGTTTCTGTGAAAGAAGGGGAACGTATCGCCCCATTTTGGCGGCCGCATTTTTAGGATTTCTTTGCAACGGCTACGCTTTGGCTACGGACTTTCGCGATGATGCTTGATAGCAGGAAGGGCCGTCGCAAACTGCTTGTTATGCAGTCCGTCTGATTAGCCTCAGCCGAAGGAAAACGGTTATTATGAACCCAATGTCCAGAACGAACATCAGGCCATGCCATCCAATCGCAAAGATGCCTGAGTGATCTATCTCGCTGAATAAATCGAAGCCATCAATACCCACGCCGAACAGTGACAACCCCAGTATGCCCATGGCGTGGGGTGACGCCGCGAACTTTGTGAACAGCCAGTGGTTCAGGGTCACCAACGCCAGCAGCATGGACGATGCCGTGGACAGGAACGATGCAATTTCGAGCAGGGTTGTGGTCATGCTTCAAACAATACCTAACTTGCCTTCTGCCACTCATGGTCCGGCGAATGGTTATAGTCTGCTGAATACTCTCTTGGTGTATTGGTTATGTCGTCGCTGATGAAAGAGGCAAAGCGCCTGCTGAGATACGTATGTTTCTCATTGGATCGCTTTTGAAACTCAGCCCAGCAGGTGTGCTGGTTGTTGTTCTGATCTGACAATTGGTCCTCGTTAAAACTGTGGCGAATGGTTAAAGATGCGCCATTTTGCTAAGTTGGGTCTGTGAGAAGCTTCACTCTTTGATAATCAAATTAGATTGTGGTGAAAGTTTGATCGTCTCCTCCAACCGAGGCGCGTTTAATTTAACCACAATAAATTAATGGTTTTTTCAATGTCTTTGCTTGAGAATGATTGTGAAAGATTCCGGCGAAAAAGATTTTGTATGAGGACTTAAACCCGGATTTCCCATATGACCCAAGGTTTCCGTGACGAAATAGCGTAATTCTGCTATAAGAATCAGTGTGATAGCGATTATTTTCGGGGCTAAAAATGGACGCTGCTTCGGGTGAAATTGAAACGGACGATATTCGGGTCG
>CAIYCT010000022.1 GCA_903924765.1 uncultured Rhodospirillaceae bacterium
CCAGATTGGGCTGCCAGCCCAGAATGTCCTGAACAATGTTGGACCCCAGCACGTCGGCGATGACGCCGTCCAGCAATTCCAGAGCGTGGTGGTCGGGTTCGGCCAAAGCCAGTTTGCACAGCCGTTCCAGCTTGACCGGCCAATTGCGGATGTTGAGCAGGTCCTTGGTCAGCACTTTCAACGCCAGATAATCGGGCTTGTCGTCGGCGGGAAGCTTCTTGAACATCTCGCCGAACTTGCCCACTTCCAACGGCGGCAGGCTCAGTTTTTCAGCGGCGCGCGAGCGGAACATCATGTCTTCCACCGCTTTGAAAATCTCTTCCTTGCGCTTCTTGGGATCGCCGCCGGTATGTCGGGTTTGCAGGCTGGCGACTCGATCCACGGCGGTGGACATCAAACCCGCTTTGTCGGAAAGACGCTTCAGTTCCTTGGAATCGTAAATCAGTTCGGACGGCGTGATGAAGACCTGATCGCAATAAGAGCGGAACAGACGGTTCATGGTCAGGCGACTGTCGAAGCTATAATACTCCTCGGCGGTAACGCAGACCGGGGGAACCTTGTCCACTTGGGCTACCGAGACGGTTTCCTCCTCCTGCACGTTGCGGGTGCGGATGAAGATCTCTTTTTCAGACGAACTGCCGTCTTGGCGTTCGACCATGCTTAGCACTTTGACGCCCTCGCATTTGCGATCCTGAAAATGCCGTTGGGCCGATGACAAGGCCTGCTCCTCTTTATCGAGGATGGAGGTTGTCGTCCATCTACCACCGCGCATTGTTTGAATCTCATACGATGGCACTTCATTCTCCCCTTGGCCTTTTAGCGGTCAGCAGTGCAGAATAGCGAAGCTTGCGCACAGTTACAACGCATGGACTTACTAAATTAACGACGGTGAAGCAGTGTTTACCATCATCATTCCGACCCACGACCGCCCCTTTCTACTCCACAGAACCCTGCAATCCGTTGCCAAACAAAGCTTTCGCGACTATCGGGTTATCATCGTTTCGGATTCATCGGCTTATTTTCCGCCTTACGAAGCGCTGAAAGATCTCGAAGGCCGGTATCTGTTCGCCTTGCACAATGAAGGCCAAGGGCCGGCCAGTAGCCGAAATATGGCTCTGAAACTGGCCGATACGCCGTTTGTGATGTTTCTTGACGACGACGATACCATCGAACCCGATCATTTGGCCATGCTGGCCAAGACGTTGAGTCCGTCCACCAAGAAAATCGCCTTTTGCGATTTCAAAGTGCAGGAAGAGGACCGGACTCAGCAGCCGCCCACACAACTGAAGACCTCTAATATCGCGATTAACGGCGTCACCCGCAACGACGTCTATGTCCTCAACCGCATTCCCAATTCCTGCTTGGTCTATCCGCTGGAGGCGATCAAGGGACAGCAGTTCGATTCCTCGATTATCCTGTACGAGGATTGGGACTTCTTGCTGAAATGCCTGAAAAAGTGGGACATTTTCCATGTGCCGATCAATTCGGTGGTAATCCATAAAAGCTTCGTGGCCGGGGCTGAGAACGTCCGTCGCGGCAACAGCAACACCGACAAGCTGATGGAGGTGACGCTGGAGCTGTATCGTCGTCATCCGGCGCCCAACCAGCAGGTCCAAGGCGCTAGGCGAGACCTCATGGCGCGGGCAGGGGTTGTTCTCTAGACATGCTCGCAATAGCGGCGTAATCGTTAACGAAATCGTTGACTTTTTCGATGGGACTTGAGAGAGTATTGGGGCGATGGCAGTGCCTTATGAAGGGCTGCCTTAATGATGCCAAGGTCCGATTGTAACAATGGACTTGTTGAAGAGACTGATCATGTTGCTCGTAGGAGGATGTGAGCCATGCAAACAACGTTAACCGTTGTCGATTCCGGTTTAAGCAAATATCTGCGCGACGTCCGCGCCATGCCCATGTTGACCGCCGAGGAAGAATACATGCTGTCCAAGCGTTGGCTTGAGCATGAAGACACCGACGCCGCCCATCGGTTGGTGACCAGCCATTTGCGTTTCGTCGCCAAGATCGCCTTGGGCTACCGCCATTACGGCCTGCCCGTCGCCGATTTGATTTCCGAAGGAAACATCGGCCTAATGCGGGCGGTCAAGAAATTCGATCCCGAACGGGGCGTGCGTTTGGCCACTTACGCCATGTGGTGGATCAAGGCGGCTTTGAACGAATTCGTGCTGAATTCCTGGTCCATGGTCAGAATGGGCACCTTGGCCGCTCATAAGAAATTGTTCTTCAATCTGCGCCGGATCAAGGCCAAGTTGTCGATCATGGATCAAGGCGATCTCAGCCCGACCAACGTGTCGGCCATCGCCACCGAATTGGACGTGCCCGAAAGCGACGTGGTGGACATGAACCGCCGCATGGTGGCGCGCGACACCTCGCTGAACGTGCCGGTTGGCGAAAGCGGCATCGAAATTCAAAATCTGATCGTCGATGCCACACCCAATCAGGAAACTGTCTACGCCAAAACCGAGGAGATGGATCGCGGCCAGGATCTGATCGCCCAAGCCTTGGTCCATTTGGACGACCGCGAACGCGACATCTTCGTGCAGCGCCGTCTGACCGACCAGCCCCCCACCTTGGAAGAGCTTGGAGCGCGGTTCGGGGTGTCGCGGGAGCGCATCCGCCAGATCGAGGCCAAGGCCTTCGCCAAGGTCCAGCAAGTGGTGCTGGCCGGTTTCTTACCCAACCCCGCTTCGGCGTAAGGCTTCGTCCGCTTAAATCCCCAATGGGCGTTGCCCATGCCCATTGGGGCCATCGGCCCCAAACCCCGTTTCTTGAGGGGGGGGGAGTTACGGTGTCAGCGCATTTAATTTAGCGGGCATCGACGCGGACAGGGTGATTCGTAAATTAGGGAACAGTCACGCAGTGCCGCCCAGAACGGCTGCGGCGTAACGACGAATCAGGGCGTCGGCGGTGACGATGGTCATGCCCTCGTGCTGCGCCTGAGCAACCCGCATACGGTCGAATGGATGCAAACCTTAAGGCTCCAGCACATAGGACCCAGGCGCGTCGCCAATGATCGCGTAAGCTGACGACGACGCGCCCATGGGGGGCGGCGGGACTTGAGCGCTGGAATGCTGGACTAGCCAATTGGTCCATTCCGTCCACCATGATCCGTCCTGAACCGGTGTTGAGGCTTGCCAACGATCAGGATCGATATAATGGTCTTGGGGCTTGCTGGTGGCGATTTGATATTGACGGCCCGGATGCCCAATTTCGCTGACGATGCCCGCATTGTGTCCGCCGGACGTCAATACAAAGGTGATCTCGGTGTCGGTCTGCAGACGAATCTTGTAAACTGAACGCCAGGGGGCGACGTGGTCGGTGCGAGTGCCGACGGCGAAGATCGGCGCGGAGATATCGCTGAGCGCCACCGGGCGTCCGTCCACGTAATAACGGCCTTCAGCCAGGTCGTTGTTCAGGAAGAATTGGCGCAGATACTCGGAGTGCATGCGATAAGGCATGCGGGTGGCGTCGGCGTTCCAGGCCATCAGGTCGTTGGTCCGTTCAGTCGCGCCCATCAAATATTGTCGCACCATATGCGACCAGATCAGGTCGCTGGAATTCAGCAATTGGAACGCGCCGGTCATTTGGCTGGTGTCCAAATAGCCTTGGTCCCACATGACGTCTTCCAGATAGGCAACCTGGGCGGAATTGACGAAAACCATCAATTCGCCCGCTTCGGTAAAGTCGGTCTGGGTCGCCAGCAAGGTCACGCTTTTGAAACGGTCGTCGCCATCTCGGGTCATTGCCGCAGCGGTCAGGGCGAGCAAAGTTCCGCCCAGGCAATAGCCGACCGCATGAATCTTCCGATCCGGCACGATGGCGCCGATGGCGCGCAAGGCCGCGCCGATGCCCCGCCAGCGATAGCCATCCATGCCGACGTCGCGCAGTTCCACATCAGGATTGCGCCAGGAAATCATGAACACGGTAAAGCCTTGGGAAACCAAATAGGCGACCAGAGAGTTCTTGGGCGACAAATCCAGGATATAATATTTCATGATCCAGGCAGGAACGATGAAGATGGGCTCGGCATGGACTTTTTCGGTAACGGGCTCGTATTGGAGCAGCTCGATCAAATCATTGCGAAAGACCACCTTGCCGGGCGTTACCGCAATATTGCGGCCCACTTCGAAGGTCTTGTCCGTTTCCGGTTTTTGTCCGGACAAAGCCGCCATGGCGTCTCGCGCCATTTTCTCCATGCCACGCAGCAAGTTTTGTCCGCCCTCGGTATAGATGGCGTTCATGACTTCCGGGTTGGTGAACAAGAAGTTGGAGGGCGACATCACATCCAAAAGCTGTCGGAGGGTGAAGTCGACCATGCGGACATGTTCGGGACTGACTCCGCGAATACTGGTGGCCGCCGAATGCCACCAATTTTCTATCATCAAGAAACTTTGATACATCTGACTGTACGGTTGCTGTTGCCAGACGGGATCGGAGAAGCGCTTGTCCGTCGATCTTGGTTGGATACAGGGCGTCTTGCCGGTGGAGGCATCCGTCGACAGGGCGGTTTGATTAAGGCTGGCCAGTTGCCGGGCGGCCAATTCGATGAGGCGGGCCTGGCTTCCCGGAGCGTTCATGAGATGGAGCAGCCAATCCGCAAAGGCCAGCCTTAGCGCCGTTGGCGAAATGAACGAGGAGAAGCGCGCTTGCCAAGCGTGGAGCAAACGGTCGAAATGCTCGGTGCTGCTGGAGCCGGGCTTGGCGGAACGATGTGTCCGTTCGACGATGTGTGGAGCAGAGGGCACCCGTTTGGACGGCGTATTTACGGGAGTGGGCTCAGTCATGACGAACTCCATTTTTGTCACGCCTTCGGGACAGGCGCGGCTGGAACATACCCGGTTTCTTGGATTTTGAGAAGGCGTCTAAAGCTTTGTTTATAGGCCGAATTGCATGAGAGCCATGCGTAATAAGGAGG
>CAIYCT010000023.1 GCA_903924765.1 uncultured Rhodospirillaceae bacterium
ATGGTGTCGGTGCCGACAAAGCCGCTGTTGGACACGTATGTGTAGCTGCCGTCCGAATGGATCGACACGCTGCCATGACCCGCTAGGGCAGTCGGCGTCTCGCTGATTCCCGCCGCGTCCGATGTGCTCCAGCTGCCCGTAATCGCCTGATGGACCGTAGCGCTGGACGGGTTGGTCTCGGTCTGGGTCAGGGCATCGCTCACCGTCACAATGGTGGTGGCCGTATGCACCACACCGGAAGCGTCAGTGGTTTGGAAGGTTATGGTGTCGGTGCCGACAAAGCCGCTGTTGGACACGTATGTGTAGCTGCCGTCCGAATGGATCGACACGCTGCCATGACCCGCCAAGGCGGTCGGCGTCTCACTGACACCCGCCGCGTCTGACGTGCTCCACGACCCGGTAATAGCGTGCTGAGCCGTGGTGCTGGAGGGGTTGGTTTCAGTCTGCGTCAACGCATCCGTCACTGTCATGACCGTCGTCGCCGTCGTCACCACGCCATGGCTGTCAGTGGTGGTGAAAGTCACCGTATCCTTGCCGACAAACCCGCTGTTGGAGGTATAGCTAAAGGTGCCGTTGGTCCCCAAGCTGACCGTTCCATGTCCCGCCGTCGCTTGCGTGCTCGAGCTTAAGCCCGCGCTATCGGTAATTGAAAGGGCTCCCGCTATCACGTGCTGGGCCGTACCCGTTCCGCCCGTCGCCGTCTCGGACAAAGAGTCCGAGACCACCACATGCGCGGTTGCCACTGTCGTCAGCCCGCCCACCCCGTCATTGGTGGTGAAGGTGATGGTATCGGTACCGACAAACCCTTGCGCCGCCGTATAGGTGTAATGGCCGTTGCCATCGACGCTGACCGTGCCGTGACCGGCCGAACCGGTTGTGGTGGTGGCAAAGCCGATGGAATCGCTAACGCTGTAGGCGCCGGTCAATCCTGTTTTCAGTCCGCCGGTCGCATCGGCGGCCGAGCTCGACAGCGCATCCGCTTGCAGCGTTACGATCTTGCCATCCACAAGGACCTGAACGCCTTCGCTGTTGGTCACCTGCAGATTACCCAGGGCCGAGAAGGTGAAAGTCTTGCCCTCGTTGGCCGGATTGCCGACAAACGCCTGGAATTGGGCCAGCTCTTGCTGAACCGCCGGGGTAAATTGAGCCGAGGTCAGCTTAACCTGAACCGTATCGGTTCCAGCGCCGCCGTCATAGAAGTCTGCCCCGGCCTTGCCTGCGGTATAAACGAACGTGTCGTTGCCGTCGCCGCCATAAATGGTGTCGTTGCCTGCGCCGTTATAGAACGTATCCTTGCCGGAACCGCCCCACATGTAATCGTTGCCGGTACCCGCGACCAAGACATTGGTGCCGCTGCTGGCCATCAGCACGTCGTTGCCGACGCCACCCACCAAGGTCACATTGCTGATGCTGAAGCTGGTGCTGGTCAAGTCGATGATCTGATTGCCAGTGCCCGCGTCGATTTCCTGAATGTTCGACAATCGTGGTCCCGAAACCGCTTCAGAACTGTACTGGTCGTCCAGGAACAAGGCGTTATTGCCATTGCCCATCAAAATGGTGTTGTGGGTGCCGCTGCCTTGGAACACGTCATAGCTGTCGCCATAGCCCGCCAACGGGAACAAGGTGTTGGGTCCGGGATGACCGGGATCGCCGACATTTTCCGAAGCATAACCGGAACTCCAGGTTCCTTGCGCGGTATATAAGAAGGTGTTGTCGCCCGCGCCGCCAACCAGAATATTGGTGCCACCGCCGCCGCTCAAGACCTCTGCCGCCGCACCGGTAAAGTTGACGTTCAGGCTGCCAGTGGCGGTGGAAATATCGCCACCCGCTCCGATTTCCGTGCCCGTGATGCCTAAGGTGAAATTGGAACCGGTCGGCGTCGTCATGCTCAAGCCGCCAAGATCGGAGGCGTTGACCGTCCAGATTCCGTGGGCGGCGTCATAGGTGCCCGCCGACAACGTCGCTCCGCCGGGCACGCCCGAGATAGTGACCTGCCCCAGATGATCGCCGCTTTGGCCCAACGTATCGCTGATGTTCAAAGCCACCGTGGTGGTCGGCACATAGCCGTGAACCGTGTCGTTGCCCGAACCTCCGGCAACGGTCTCGGTGATCTTGGTCAAATCGACGGCAACATCCGAGCCGCCCACATGGGGGCCGGCTGCCGCAGCATCGACCGTCACTGAGGCGGTGGCCGTGCTGATGACGCCATGGCTGTCAGTCGATGTGAAGGTGATGGTGTCCGTGCCCGCGTAACCGGAATTGGATTGATAGGTATAGGTGCCGTCCGCTCCAACCGAAACAGTGCCGTCCGCCGCCGTCGCATGGGTGACCACGCTCAAACCGGCGCTGTCGGTCACCGAAATGGCTCCCGTCATCACCTGATGGCTGATCACCGTGCCGCCGGTGGCACTATCTGTCAGAGCATCGGCAACCGTCACATGGGCCGTGACCACGTTGGTCTGTCCGCCCGCTCCGTCATTGGTGGTGAAAGTAATGGTGTCCGTGCCCACAAAGCCTTGCGCCGCCGTATAGGTATAGGTGCCATCCGCGCCGACACTGACAGTGCCATGACCCGCCGTTGCATCCGTATGGGTACTGAGCGACGCCGCATCGCTGGCGCTAAAGGTTCCGCTGTAGCTGGTCGCCAACGAACCAGACGCATCGGCGGCCTTCGAGCTGAGCGCATCGGCGACGGTCACCTGGGCCGTGTTGGTGTGGACCACGCCCGAGGCGTCAGTGGTTTGGAAGGTGATGGTATCCGTGCCGACAAAGCCGCTGTGGCTTTGATAGGTATAGGTGCCGTCGGCGTTGACGGTCACGTCGCCGTTGGCGGCAACCGCCGTCGGGGTCTCGGCAACGCCAGCGGCGTCGGTGGTGCTCCAGTTGCCGGTGACGTGCTGTTGCGCCGTGCCCGATCCGTCCGTTTCTTGCTGACTCAGTGCGTCGCTAACAGTCACCTGGGCCGTAACGGTTAATTTTCCACCACTGGCGTCCGTTCCGACGAACGAAATCGTATCCGTGCCGACAAAGCCCGCATGCGATTGGTATGTATAGGTGCCATCGGCATTGACAATCACGTCGCCGTTGGCTGCCGTCGCCGTCGGAGTCACAGGAATCCCGGCGGCATCCAAAGTGCCCCATTCCCCAGTGATCTGATGCTGCGCCGTACCCGAGCTGTTGCTCGCGTCCTCCACCAGGGCATCGACCACGGTGACATGGGCGGTTTCGGTGACCGTGACGCCATCGGCGTTGGTAGACACGAACGTAACAGTGTCGGTGCCGACAAAACCATTATTGGAAATATAGGTATAGGTGCCGTCGGCATTGAGAGAAACCGTGCCGTTGGCTGCGCTGCCGGTCGTATCGACGTGCAATCCCAAACTGTCGGAAACGGCGTAGGTGCCGGAGATGCCATGCTGCGCAATGCCTGCGCCATCGCTCACCGTCTCGGTCAAGGTATCAACGGCGGCGGCTGTCGGAGTAACCAGGGGCTGTCCACCATTAGCGGTGGGGATGACTGTGGTTTCCGCCACATGGGTGGTCGCAGCTGCCGCAGCTGCTGCGGGAGCTGCCGCACCGGCGGCGGCGGTGGTAATGGGGTTGACATGCCCGCCCACTGCGGGGGTCTCGCCCGACGTATTCGGAGCTCCGCCTTGCGGACCCGAATTATTTTGCCCACTGGAATCAGCCGTTCCTTGCGCCGTCAGGGCGCCCCTGCGCGCAGTGTCGTATCTGCGCCAAACGCCACGGCGTCTTGCAGCTCGGCCCCTTGAGCGCCGTCCGAAGAGCCATCGGCGGAAGTTCCAGACTTCTTAGTGACGTCGATGCCGATGGTTTCCTGACCGACTTCCAATCCGATATTGACCGCAGCTTTTTGCGCGACGGTAGGCGTAAAAGTGCCGCCCTGATTGGCCATGGCCAAATTGCCGAGACCGGCCCCGCCACCTTCGGTCGGACGGACCACGTTGAGAGTGGCCCCCTTGAGCGATTGGTCATCAACGTTGGAGAGAACGGTTAGATCGTCCAGTGCCTGCTGGTCTCCGCCACCGCCTTGGCTTTGGGAGGAACCTTGGGACTCTTCATTTTCGTTTTCATCAGCCATTTTGATCACCGCCGGGCAAAAAAAACCCCGGCCTCAACCGAGGTCCGGGGTATTGTTGGGGGCATTATAGCCATATCAGCATGGAACACAAGTCATAACGAATATGCCTAATGCATGTTAACGACGTTTGCCCTTTCCGCCTTTGCCCAGCGCGCTCTTGGACTCCCTGAAACCGCCTTGTGGGGCCAGCCCTAGATCAATGATTTCCAAGCGCCGCAACTCGTCACGCAGACGCGCGGCCTCTTCGAATTCCAAATCGGCGGCTGCGGCCAGCATGCGCTTTTCCAGCCCGGCCTTGACGGTGGCGAAGTCCTTGCCCACCGCTTCGCTCAGACCCGCGTCGCCTGTGCCGATGGTTAAGTAATCTTGCTCATAGACACTGTCCAAAGAATCGGCGATGCCCTTGCGAACGCTGGCGGGGGTAATACCGTTAGCGGCGTTGTAGGCCTGCTGTTTTTCGCGGCGGCGGTTGGTTTCAGCCAAGGCCCAGGTCAAGCTGTCGGTCATTTTGTCCGCATACAGAATCACCCGCCCATCCAAATTGCGCGCCGCCCGGCCGATGGTTTGGATCAACGACGTCTTGGACCGCAGGAAGCCTTCTTTGTCTGCGTCCAAAATGGCCACCAGCGCGCATTCGGGAATGTCCAAGCCTTCGCGCAACAGATTGATGCCGATCAGCACGTCGAAAGCGCCCAACCGTAAATCGCGGATGATTTCGATGCGTTCCAACGTGTCGATGTCCGAATGCAGATAGCGCACTCGGATGCCGTGTTCGTGCAGGTATTCTGTCAAATCCTCGGCCATGCGCTTGGTCAAGGTGGTAACCAGGGTGCGATAGCCTTGCAGCGCCACCTGCTTGACCTCGGCCAGCAGATCGTCCACTTGCCGCTCGACGGGACGAATGATGCAAATAGGGTCGATCAGGCCGGTGGGGCGAATCACTTGTTCGACGAAGCTGCCGCCTGTGCGCTCCAACTCCCACGGGCCGGGCGTGGCCGAGACGAACACCGTCTGCGGCCGCATGGCGTCCCATTCCTCGAATTTCAGCGGGCGGTTGTCGATGCAGGACGGCAAGCGAAAACCGAACTCGGCCAGAACGGATTTGCGATTGAAATCGCCACGATACATGCCGCCCACTTGGGGCACCGAGACATGGCTTTCATCGACGATCAGCAAGGCGTCGGGCGGCAGGTATTCGAACAGGGTCGGCGGCGGGTCACCCGGCTTGCGGCCGGTCAGATAGCGGGAATAGTTTTCGATGGATTTGCAATGCCCGGTGGCTTCCATCATTTCCAAATCGAAGGTGGTGCGCTGTTCCAGCCGCTGCGCTTCCAGCAGCTTGCCTTGCTCGTTGAACACCTCCAACTGATGGCGCAATTCCTGTTTGATGCCTTTGACCGCCTGGGTGATGGTCGGTCTGGGCGTCACATAATGGCTGGACGGATAGACCACCACTTCCATCAGTCCGCAGGTTTTCTCGCCAGTCAAGGGATCGAACTCGACGATGCTTTCCAGTTCGTCGCCGAACAGAGACAAACGCCAAGCCCGATCTTCATAGTGGACGGGGAAGATTTCGATGCCATCGCCGCGCACTCGAAAAGTCCCGCGATGGAAATCGGTGTCGTTGCGCTGATATTGCAGTTCGACCAACCGCTTGACCAAGTCCGAGCGGTCGACGACGTCGCCCACCTTCAACGGCACCGTCATGCGGGCATAGCTTTCCACCGAGCCGATGCCGTAGATACACGAGACCGAGGCCACCAGGATTACATCGCGCCGTTCGAGCAACGCGCGGGTGGCGGCGTGGCGCATGCGGTCGATCTGTTCGTTGATGGCGGAATCTTTTTCGATATAGGTGTCGGTGCGCGGGATATAGGCTTCGGGCTGATAGTAGTCGTAATAAGAGACGAAATATTCCACCGCGTTGTGCGGAAAGAAGCTTTTCATTTCGGAATAGAGCTGCGCCGCCAAGGTCTTGTTGTGCGCCATGACCAAGGTGGGGCGGCCCACATTGGCGATGACATGGGCCATGGTGAAGGTCTTGCCCGACCCGGTGACGCCCAACAGTACCTGATCGCGCTCGTTGGCGTTTAACCCCGCCGTCAGTGCCGTGATGGCTTTGGGTTGGTCGCCAGCGGGCTGATAATCTGAAACGACGACAAACTCCGCCTTGCCGGTGGGCAAAGTGGGCCGCTCGATGAAGTCCAAGGGCAAAGAAGTGGTCATAACCTTGATATAATCCAAATTCACGGTCTTGTGCATGGAATTGAATGTTGACTCTTCGAGTTTCCGCATTCAGGCTTCGGCCAGATTCAGTCTTGGGCTGACAAATAATAAGGTCGGGAAATTCTCCATGGAGTCCGATCAACTCTTGGTTCACGGCACCACCATTGACCTCAATGGGACGGCAGTCCTTTTGCGCGGCCCGTCGGGCATTGGCAAGTCGGATTTGGCCTTGCGACTGATGGATCGCGGCGCCGTTTTAGTCTCGGACGATCAAACCCGGGTCACGTGCAAAGACGATCGACTGATCGCCTCGGCCCCCGAAGCCATCGCGGGCATGATCGAAGTGCGCGGCGTGGGACTGCTGAGAGTGCCCCATTACGATCAAGTGCCGCTGGGATTGGTCGTCGATTTGACCGAACCGCACCGGATTGAACGATTGCCCCAGCCGCAATTCGCCACCTATCTGAATATCCGGGTCCCGCTATTGTGTCTGGCCGCGTTCGAAGCGTCCACACCGGCAAAGATCCGCTGGCGGGTTAGCCACCCGCCAAGGGAGGGCGAATGACTCCCCTAAAGGCAACCACAGGCCGCGTGGTCATCGTCACTGGCATGTCAGGCGCTGGCAAAACCCAGACCCTAAAGGCGCTCGAGGATTTTGGCTTCGAAGCGGTGGACAATTTGCCGCTGTCCTTGCTGCCCAGCCTGATCCGCCCCGAAGATGTGGCAACGCGGTCGCTGGCCTTGGGGATCGACATTCGCACCCGGGATTTCGGCTTCTCGCCTTTCGTGCTGGCGGTCGAGCGTTTGCGGGCTAATCCCAGCATCCGCATCGACATCGTCTTTTTGGATTGCGACGACGATATTCTGACCCGGCGTTATACGGAATCCCGCCGCCGCCATCCCTTGGCCATGGACCGCCCCCTGATCGACGGCATCAATCGCGAGCGGGAACTGGTCGCCGATATTCGCGCTAGGCCCGATTGCGTGGTAATCGATACCTCGAAATTGGCCATCGCCGAGTTCCGCCGCATTTTAGCCATGCGCTTGGGACTGGAAGCGGACAAAGGGTTGGTGGTATTTGTTACCTCATTCGCGTATCGTAACGGTCTTCCGCGAGAAGCGGACCTAGTCTTCGATGTGCGCTTTTTGTCAAACCCATTTTATGTGGACGCTTTGAAAACCCTGACCGGCAAAGACCCTGATGTAGCGGCATATGTGGCCATGGATCCGGCATGGCCGCCTTTTTTCGCCGGATTGAAATCGCTGCTGGAGCCTCTGCTGCCCCGTTTCGCCGCAGAGGGAAAGTCCTATTTGACCTTAGCCATCGGCTGCACGGGTGGACAACACCGGTCGGTCTTTGCGGCCGAGAAATTGACGCAATGGCTGAAGACTTTAGTGGGACGCGTTGAGATCCGACATCGGGAATTGGAACACGGACATTTGGACATAGGGGCATCGACGACGCAATGATTGGAATGGTACTCGTTACCCATGGGCGCTTGGCTGCCGAATTGGTGGCCGCTTTGGAACATGTGGTTGGAACGCAATCGGCCATTGCCGCCATCTGTATCGGCCCCGAGGACGATATGGAGCAACGAAGAAACGACATCCTGGATGCCGTCTCGAAATGCGATAGCGGCGAAGGCGTGGTTTTGTTGACAGATATGTTTGGCGGCACCCCATCCAATCTGGCCATTTCGATCATGGACAAAGCCCGGGTCGAAGTCATCGCCGGGGTCAATTTGCCCATGCTGGTCCGTCTGGCCAGCGTGCGATCGGTTGAAAAATTGGCCCAGGCCGTCGCCTTGGCCCAGGAAGCCGGACGTAAATACATCAATGTCGCATCGAAGCTGTTGACGCAGGACCGCTGATGACCGACTCCCCCCTGCAGGCCCGCGAGGCTAAAATCTCCAATCGTCGTGGTCTTCATGCCCGCGCCGCCGCTAAATTCGTCAAGGTCTGTGCTCAATTCGACGCCCAGGTCTTGGTCGCCCATCGCGGCACCGAGGTTTCCGGCATGTCCATCATGGGATTGATGATGCTCGCCGCCGCGCCCGGTTGCGTCATCTTACTGTCTGCAACGGGAAAGCACTCGGAAGACGTGTTGGACGCATTGACCGACTTGATTGATCGCAAATTCGACGAGGACGAGTGATGCCAACCCCTTCGAAAGCCGGAACCTTGAAATCAGATCATCAGGAAATCCGGCTTTCCGGGATGGGAGTGAGTCGCGGCATCGCCATCGGCGGCATCTATCGCCACGATGCCGAAGCACTGACCGTACCCGAATATAGGATCGCGCCCTCCAAAATCCTGCAAGAAAAAGCCCGCCTGACCAAAGCGGTGGATCTCGCCACCCTTCAGGTCCAGGATTTACGCTCCAAGGTCGAAGGCATGAAAGGCGCCGCCCAAGAAGAAGTGGGCTATTTGCTGGAAGCCTATGGGCAGATGTTCCATAGCTCGCGTCTGATCCGCGGCGTCGTTGCCCGCATCGAGACCGACCGGGTCAACGCCGAAGCCGCCATTTCGTACGAAATCGAGGGCATCGCCCAGACTTTCGAGGCCATGGAGGACGCCTATCTGTCCGCCCGCGTGCTGGATATCCGCGACATGGGCCGACGGTTGTTGCTCAATCTGACCAATCCCGGCAAGGACGTTTTCGCCCACGCCCCTAATAACTGCATCATTTGCGCCGACGAATTGACGCCGTCGGAAACCGCCTTGCTCGACCCCAAGCGCACCGCCGCCATCGCCACCTCGTTGGGCGGCGCCGAAAGCCATACCGCCATCATGGCGCGGTCCTTAGGGATTCCCGCCGTGCTGGGGCTAGCCAATTTCTTCCCCAAGCTCAGGTCCGGCGCGCTGGCCATCATCGATGGCAGCAAGGGATTGATGATTCTGAATCCGACCCAGGAAACCCTGGACGAATACAGGAAGATGCGGGCCGATTTCCTAAGAGCCCGCCGCTCGCTGACCCGATTGAAGGATCTTCCCGCCACCACCGTGGACAGTGCCCGGGTCAGCATGAACGCTAATATCGAATTGCCGTCGGAAGTGGAATCGGTCTTGAGCGCCGGGGCCGAGGGCATCGGTCTGTTCCGCACCGAATTCCAGTACATGAACCGCGACGACCTGCCCAGCGAAGACGAGCAGTTCACCGTGCTGAGCGGCTTGATCCGAGCCATGGGCGGACGGATCTTGACCATCCGCACCCTTGATGTGGGCGGCGATAAATTGGCCAGCAGCTTGTCCATTCATGCAGGCCCCAATCCCGCTTTGGGTTTGCGCGCGGTCCGTCTGTGCCTGTCCAGACCGGAACTGATGCGAACCCAGTTGACGGCAATTCTGCGGGCCTCCGCCCTGGGGCCTGTGCGCATTCTTATCCCTATGGTATGCAATGCCGAAGAAATTTCCACCGTGCGCGGCATGGTCGCCGACATCGCCGACGAATTGCGCCGCCGACTGATCCCGGTCGCGTCGCCTTTGCCGCCGGTGGGGATCATGATCGAAATTCCCGGCGCGGCGCTCAATGCCGACGCCTTGGCTTGGCGGTCGGATTTCTTCTCGATCGGCACCAACGATTTGACCCAATACACCCTGGCCATCGACCGGTCCGACGAAGCGGTGGCTCATCTTTACAACCCACTGCATCCGGCTGTGCTCCGTCTGATCCAATTCAGCGCTCAGGCGGCGCTGAGGGCGCGTATTCCGGTTTCGGTGTGCGGCGAAATGGCGGGCGATCCGCGCTATACGGCCTTGTTGTTGGGATTGGGCATTCGTGACCTGTCCATGTCGGCCAGCAACATTCCTGTGGTCAAACGCCGCATTCGTGAGCTGAACATGATGGAAGCCACCCATCGCGCCCAAGTGATCATGGACCAATTCGAATCAACGCGGATTGGTCAACTGGTGGATGAATTCAACGACGGTCCGTCGTAAGCGACTTAAGCCACTGATCGAATGTGGTCAGCAAAGCATCGCCGTCGCCTTCGGCCAACAAAACCTTGGTCCGCGACGTTTGCCCCTGAACCACCGACAGGCTTGTTTTGGGAATGCGCCACGTTTTTGACAGCAGCTTGATCACCGCGTCATTGGCCTTGCCGTCCTCGGGAACCACCGTCACCGACACCTTGACCGCCTGATGGCCGTCGCTGTCGGCCACCAATCCCTCAACCTTGTCACGTGACGCCTTGGGCGTCACCCGGACCGATACCCGCACGCCTTGGGCAACGCGAGCGAACGGCCCAACCGGCTCGGTCATAGGCCGTGCAGGGCCATGATCAGACGGCCATCGACCATTTGCAGGAAGGTGATTCCCAGCCACAGTACGACCGGCGACAAATCAACCGCGCCGAAATCGGGCAGGACTTGGCGGATCGGCCGCAACACCGGCTCGGTCAGCCGGGCCAAGACATCGCCTATGGTTCTGACCGTGGAGTTGTAGGTGTTGATGACGCCGAACGCGGTCAGCCACGAGAAAATGATGGTGGCGATCACCACCCACCAATACAAATCCAAGGCATAAGAAATGATGGTCAGCAAAGGAATGAGCACAATATCCATGAAAAGACGACCCCGTTATGACCTGCAAGCAATGACGGCCTGAACCCTACAAGGCCAAGATTTCAAGCGCAAGGGGATAAGACTTGACGGATGCCAATCCCTTCACCATTATCCCCCCCGCTAAAGGTTGGGGCCGTAGCTCAGCTGGGAGAGCGACGCGTTCGCAATGCGTAGGTCGTGAGTTCGATCCTCATCGGCTCCACCATTTAGCCAAGATGGGCAATAGTGAACCGCCCCAATGCCCCCATCTTTGGGGTAGACCCTGATTTTTTGTGGGCATGCAGCCTGCCTTCAGCGCGAGAGCTTACGTGGCGCCTGAAGAACCGTCACAATAGCGTCGCCAGGCTGATTCCATGTCTTCGACACGGTCAAAGTCGATAGACGCCGAGGTTTGATCGAAGCGCGTTCCCGCGCCAAAGTGCCACTGACCCAAAAGATTGGAGGCGTTGAGAAACTCCGCCAACTTATTCATGCCGGTTACCCCGAGCTTGATCGGGAAGTCGATTGTATTGGCCGCAGCCTTTTTACCAGACACCAAAATGCTCCATGATCAGCCATAACGCCAAAACGATGGCGGCGACAAAAGGAAATATGACAGTCGGAATCAGGAGTTCCCGTACTGTAAAGGTATGAAAACCAAACATAGAAAAACCCTAGAAGCGACAGGACGCTTGAACTCTATTCATATGGGGTGAATAAATTATTTTGCCACAAATTTTAATGACGCTCCAGATACCGATGTCTATTTTGTTTCTAAATTTAATTTAGATTACTGGAAGGATTTTTTCTTCAAGCTCCGCATTTAGAAACTTGTCGTACATCGTTCCGTAGGGGCGCATAATGACCTCCAAATGGTGCGCATGGAATTAAGCATAGAACTGGGGTACGAGGTCGATGGGCATGGTGCCGATTTCGTCTTCAACATTCATGCCGCCCGCACAGCCTGCCAAACCGTGGTCGCCGAAAACCTGTTTGTCAGCCAATCTGTGCAAGCCAACATCCATACCGATCAAATCACCGGCAATCGCTATATGCGGCTGCGCGCCGAACCGGGCCTGTTGACAGTTGGCTATACCGCCACCATCGAGCTTGCCCACCATTTCGCCGACCCCTTCCAAATCGCCGAGGTCCCCGTTCGTCTGCTGCCGCCCGACGCCATCGGCTATATTTATCCCAGCCGATATTGCCAATCGGACAGGTTCTTTCGTTTGGCATACAATGAGTTCGGCAATTTGTGGCAGGGCTACGGTCGGGTCAAAACCATCGAGAATTGGGTCCGGCGCCACATCACTTTCGCCTCCAACACCTCCAATTCCAACACGTCTGCTGCGGATACGCTGATTGAGCAAGTGGGCGTATGTCGTGATTTCTCCCATTTGATGATCGCCCTGTGCCGCGCCGTCAACATCCCCGCCCGCTTTGTGACCGGAACCGATTTCGGCGCCAATCCCGTGTTGGGGCCTCCCGACTTCCATGCCTATGTGGAGGTCTATCTGGGCGACCGCTGGTATCTGTTTGACCCGTCGGGAACGGCAATCCCCATGGGATTGGTACGGTTCGGTACGGGACGGGATGCAGCCGATGTGGCGTTCGCCACCATCTTCGGCGGCGTAGTGTCAAAAGCGCCGATTATTCAAGCCAGGGCGGTGGAAGATCAGTCCAAGGGCCTCATCCTTCCCTATCACTGCCACCAAGCCCTATCGACCGCTAGCAACTGAAACAAAAAAACCGAGCGCGACTGTTATCGCGCCCGGCCCTTCAATTCGCCAACCAAAGCTTACTTGGCGCCAATATACTCGGCCAAGGCGCGCGCATCGTCGTCGTTCATGGTTCCCGTGTTGGAATGCATGATTTCATTGCGGCGGGTGGATGCCCGGAAAGCCGTCAACTGCCGGAAAAGATAATCGGCATGTTGACCGGCCAAACGCGGAAAGTCGTCCGTGCCCTCGGCTTGGTCGCCATGGCAAGAGTTACAGGCGGGAATGCCTTGCGCGTCATCGCCCTTGTTATACAGTTGCTCGCCTCGGGGCAACAATTCGGGCGACCCAGCCTCGTTACCCGGAGCCGGACTTTTCGCGGAAAAATATTTCGCCAAGTCAGCGATTTCAGCATCGGACAGAGGGTTGGCGATGCCCCACATATAGGCTTGGGCATAGGGATCGGCACGGGTGCGGTCGCGGAAGCCCTTCAATTGCTTTTCCAGATACGCCGCGTGCTGACCGGCCAAACGGGGAAACAGCGAATAATTGCTGCTGCCGCCGATGCCGTGACAGGATTCGCACGCGGATTGAGCTATTTTTATGGTTCTTGGTTCGATTTCATCTTCGGCAAAAACTGTAGACGTCGTCAAAGCCGAGACAAAAAACACCGATGAAAGAAGTTTCTTCATGATTTTCCGTCCCCTTAGAAGGCTGTCCACAGAGCGAACATCAGCGTGTTGTTGTCCGACGCCTTGCGTCCGCTTACGCCGTCATATCCCGCGCTACCGCCATTGAACTGATTGTAGATGGTGTATTGCACCAGAAATTTGGTGTTCAGCCACGGCAGATAATCCGCCTCCAAAATCTCGAACTGGCTGTCGGGCTTGCCCTTGGCCGATCCCTAGGTAATCGAGGAGGTATAAAGCAAGCTGTCCGTGGAGCCGGTCAATTTCTCGAAGGTAGCGCTAAGACCGTATTTGCGGCGGTAGTACCACGACGCCGTCGCCAAATAGCGGTCCAGCTTCTCGGTCGAATTGGCGGCGGAGGCAGTATAGGCCGAGTTGACATCTTCGTTTTCATGAATGAACGAGGCCGTCAACGACACGATATGGTGATTACCGATATACTGATATTGCGTATCGATATCCCAATCCAAATAGGTGTTGGCGGCACCGGGTGACAAGGGTGTCGTTCCATTGGTGCCCGAGGACGGGATCATTTTCGCAAACAGGCCGTAGGAGCCGATTTCCCAAGAATTATGGCCCCATTGACGTTCGTAAGCCGCCCGCCAATACGGCGAGAAGTTTTCCATGATGGTATAGGACTGCAAGGTGGCGCTGTCGTATGGATTGGTACTGTTGGTGCCCGGAATGGCCGAGCGATATACCGATCCTTCAAGATAAAACGCATCCTTGTACAGAGCGTAGGCCCCGAGCCCCGCCACCTTTTGCGCCAATTGCGAGATGAGGGGCGACGCCGAGGGTGTCGCGCCGACTTGGGGGGTGATGGACGGATAGCCCCAAGCGGGCGAGCTATTCCACACATCTTGAACCGTTGGATTGTTGTTGAGGGTGATGCCATACAGCAGATTGTTGTTGTCCAACCGGTCGGCAAAGCGAATGTCTGAATTGTCTATGCCGATGGAGCCCGATTGCTGGGAATAGGTCACTTGCAAAAACGCGCCCATGGTATCGGCAATGCGTCCGGCATAGAAAATTCCCAATTGCTGTGGAAATTGCGTATTGCCGTTTTGCGACTTTGCCTGTGAATTATTCACAGTTTGCGAATCCGCCTGCGGCTTATTCCACCAAGTGGACGACGCCATCACCATCATGGAAATGGGCGGCAAATCAACCAACGACAAACGGCTTTCGCGTTCGTCGCTCATGGCATTGATCCCCGGTTTGGTGGTCATGGTATAGCCGCTCAATTTGAAGCGGCGGCCAAACGGTGTCAGCTCGGGAAAGATCGTATGACAGGCCTCACAGGCCAAACCGGTCTGGCGAGCATAACTGGGAACCGCCTTGGCGGGCGTCCCCCACCCTACCATCACGGCGACGGCAACAGCCCCGACCGCGATGAATTTCCATCGTTCAAAAAACCTCATCTTGCCTCTCCTGCCACATTCACTAAGAGTCCGTCCGCGAAGTTATCTAGGAATTTCTGTGCC
>CAIYCT010000024.1 GCA_903924765.1 uncultured Rhodospirillaceae bacterium
CTTGCTTGATCAAGTCTTGCTCCACCCCCTTGGCCGACAGGCTGGCGTGGACCTTGCGGGCCGACGCCCCCCGCGACCGCAAGGCTCCGGCCTTCAGGCGAGCATAACGCTGATCATCCACATAGCCCAGCCGCACCAGCTTGGCTACCACCGCGTCGATCCATGCCGTGACCTGTTCATCGATGGCGATTTCCCCTTGAACGGCGCGGCGCAACCGGCGGATCAGCACACGGCGAAGATTGGCGCTGGACGAGTCGTAGCGTTCGAGGTAATGCAAAGCGGCATTCTCAAGGGAGGATTGGGTGATTTTCGCCGTTCTCTCTTTGGACATAAGGGATTTTAGCATGTCTAATCGCGGTAGTGAAACCCAGGCCTTTCCGTCCCCCCAAGCCTTTCCTGCACCATTGCCCCATGGCTCGGTCAATTGGCTGGGGATGTGGACCTTGTTTTCGAAAGAGATCCGACGATTCATGAAGGTTTATCTGCAAACCTTGATCTCGCCCATGATCACCACCTTGCTGTTTTTGGCAGTGTTCGCCTTGTCGGTGGGCAGGGTCGCCACCAGTGCGGGGGGCGTGCCGTTCATGGAATTCCTGGGCCCCGGCCTGATCATGATGGCAATGGTGCAGAACGCCTTCGCCAACACCTCATCGTCGCTGGCCATCTCCAAAATCCAGGGCAATATCGTCGATTTGCTGATGGCGCCGCTGTCCGCTGCCGAGCAAGTGGCGGCCATGACCGGAGGTGGCATTGTGCGCGGCCTCGTGGTCGGCCTCCTAGTCACCTTATCCATGGTGCCGTTCGTACCCATGCAGGTGATGCTGCCATGGCTGGTTTTGTATCATGCCATCATGGGCTGTTTGCTGCTGTCGTTGTTGGGCGTGATCGGCGGCATCTGGGCCGACAAATTCGACCATTTGGCGGCAATAACCAATTTTATCATCACCCCGCTATCGTTTTTGTCGGGCACGTTTTATTCCATCGAGCATCTGCCGCCAGTGTTCCAAACCATCGCCTTGGCCAACCCGTTTTTCTATATGATTGACGGATTCAGGGCCGGATTCACGGGTCACGCCGACGGCGGCATCATGACTGGAATGGTGGTTTTGGCCGTATCCAATGTTCTGCTGTTGTGGGCTTCTTGGCGCATGCTGTACACCGGCTACAAACTTAAAAGCTAAACCATTTGACTTTCTAGGGCTTACCAGAGATATTCAATCCTTTCCTCACATTGCCAGCGACGTTGTCGTTCCATACGAAAGTCGCAAGGCGTTGGAGCGGAGAGAGATAGAGTGATTTCGACGGTAATGCCAACTTATGCACGGGCCAATCTCGCCTTCGAGCGGGGCGAAGGCGCGTATCTGTGGTCCACGGACGGCAAAAAATATCTGGATTTCGGTTCGGGCGTGGCTGTGACCGCGCTTGGCCATTGTCATCCACGCCTCGTCAAGGCCTTGCAAGAGCAAGCGGCCAAAGTTTGGCACACCTCCAACATGTACCGCGTTCCCGGTCAGGAAATTGTGTCGCGCAAGCTGGTGGATTCCACCTTCGCCGACACGGTGTTCTTTTGCAATTCCGGGGCCGAAGCCATGGAATGCTCCATCAAGATGGCGCGCAAATATCATTACGACGGCGGCGACCATGACCGCTATCGGATCATCTGCGCCATTGGCGGCTTCCACGGACGCACGCTGGCGACCATCGCTGCGGGCGGCCAAGAAAAGCACCTTAAGGGCTTCGCCCCGGTGGTCGAGGGTTTTGATCATGTGCCCTACGGCAATCTGAACGCGCTGCGCGACGCCATCGGCCCCAACACGGCGGCGATCATGGTCGAGCCCATTCAGGGCGAAGGCGGCATCGTGCCGGGCGATCCCGACTATCTGCGGCGCTTGCGCCAAACCGCCGACGAGTTCGGCATTCTGTTGATTTTTGACGAAGTGCAAACCGGCATGGGCCGCACGGGTTCGCTGTTCGCCCACCAACGCCTGGGCGTTGCGCCCGACATCATGGGCGCGGCTAAGGGTCTGGGCGGCGGCTTTCCAGTCGGCGCTTGTCTGGCCACCGAAAAGGCGGCCCGCGGCATGACCGCAGGCGCCCACGGCTCGACCTTTGGCGGCAATCCGCTGGCCATGGCAGTCGCCGACACGGTTTTGGACGTAATGACCGAAGAGGGATTCCTGGACCGGGTCTCGTCTATCAGCAATATTTTGCGTCAAGGGTTAGAGCGGGTTTGCGCCCCCTATCCCAAGATCATCGCCGAAATTCGTGGCGTCGGCCTGATGATTGGGTTGAAGTGCGTCACCCCCAACACCGAATTGATCGAAAAACTGCGCGATCGCGGTCTGCTGACCGTTGGCGCAGGCGACAACGTGGTTAGGCTTTTGCCTCCGCTCATCATCACCGAAAGCGAAGTCAATCACGCCCTTGCCATACTTTCCGAGACGCTGGCCGAGGTGGCTGCATGAATGTTTCCTTTGGACGCAAGGGCATCTTGCCTTTGCGTCACTTTTTAGATTTTGATCGTTTGGATACGCCGACCTTGCGGCAGATCTTGGATACCGGGTTGCGCTATAAACGCGGGGAAACGCCCCACGGCAGCGACAAACCCTTGGCCGGTCATATTCTGGCGATGATTTTCGAGAAGCCCTCGACCCGCACGCGGGTGTCGTTTGAAGCCGGGATGAAGCAATTGGGCGGCGACGTCATCGTTTTGCTCAAGGGCGACACGCAACTGGGCCGAGGTGAAACCGTGGCCGACACCGCCCGCGTGCTGTCGCGCTATGTCTCGGCGATCATGATCCGCACCGACGCTCCGTCCAAATTGCAGGAACTGTCCGAATACGCGACCGTTCCGGTGATCAACGGCCTGACCGACGACACCCATCCATGCCAAGTTCTAGCCGACATCATGACCTTCGAGGAGCATCGCGGCTCACTGGCAGGCAAGATCGTCGCCTGGAGCGGAGACGGCAACAACGTGGTCAACAGCTGGATCCAAGCCTCGGTCCATTTTGGGTTCGAGCTGCGCATCGCCGCCCCGCCGGTCCTGCGTCCGGGCGAACATTTCGTCGACAAAGCGCAAGCCAAGGGTGGACGGGTGTCGCTGTACAAAGATCCGGTCGAGGCGGTCACCGGCGCGCATTTGGTGCTGACCGACACGTGGCTGTCCATGGGCTTCGACAATGATGACAGCCGTCCCAAGCTGCTGGCGCCCTATCAAGTGAATTCCGCCTTGATGGCTCATGCCGCCCCCGACGCCCTATTCATGCATTGTCTGCCCGCCCATCGCGGCGAGGAAGTCACCGACGAGGTCATGGATGGCCCGCAATCGGTGGTGTGGGACGAGGCGGAAAATCGTTTGCACATTCAAAAAGGCATTCTGACTTGGTGTCTTTTGTGACAGATGTTCTGGTTCCCTTTCAAATGGGAGCGGGGGCTGTGCGCGGACGATTGGTCAGACTGGGGCCTGCTTTCGACTCCATGATCGACGGCCATTCCTATCCCAAGCCGGTAGCGGCCCTGATGGGACAAGCGGCCGCCATGGCCGCCGCCTTGGCCGGAGCCTTGAAATTCGACGGCATCTTCACCGTTCAAGCCCAGGGCAACGGACCGGTCGCACTTCTGTTGGCCGACGTCACCAGCTCGGGGAATTTGCGCGGTTACGCCCGCTTTAACGCCGATGCCGTCGCAAAGCTCGATAATGCAGACACTGTTGGGTCCCTTATGGGAACCGGCCATTTGGCCTTCACCGTCGATCAAGGCCCCGATACCGACCGCTATCAGGGCATCGTCGAACTGGTGGGGCCGACCCTGGCCGACAGCGCCCGGTTGTATTTTCAGCAATCGGAACAGTTGGACACCGATGTCCTTTTGACCAGCGCGCAAGGAGCAGATGGGCGCTGGCGTTCCGCCGCCTTGATGCTGAGCCGAATGCCGGCCGCCAGCAGCGGCGCGCCGATTCTGATCGCCAGCGAGAATGAAGAAACCTGGAACCGGGCAACCATTCTGCTGTCCACCCTGACCGAGGCTGAATTGCTGGACGAGACCCTGGCTCCCGAGAAATTGCTGTGGCGCTTGTTCCATCAAGAAAATTTGATCATCCAGGACAGCAAACCGTTACAAGCCCAATGCCGCTGCTCGCGCCCGCGCATCGCCTCGACCTTACGCTCGTTCCCCCGCGTCGAGATCGAAGAGCTGGCCGATGAAAACGGTCATGTGATCATCACCTGCGAATTCTGCCAAACGTCCTATAGTTTTACGGATCAAGATCTGCTCGCTGTATACGAACCTTGACGGAATGCCGGGTCATTGACAACAATGGCCGCCACCTCAAAACAAGGATGAACGCTCATGCTTTCCCGCGCTGACCTGCTTGGCCGTTTCGGCCGCCTTGGCCTAGGATTTCTAGCCCTTCTGGTCGTCGCCTCTTGCAGCACCAAGCCCGCCGTGCAGCGTCTGCCCGAGCTGACCTTCACCGACCACAAGCCCATCTATCTGGATGTGGGACAGTTGGAAATCGTGTCACAATATCAGCCGCCGGGCAAAGCGCCCAATTACGAGCATCTGATGCCCATATCGCCCGAGGCCGCAGCCATCCGCTGGGCTAAGGACCGCTTGCGTCCTGTGGGTCGGTCGGGATTCGCCCGCGTGGTCATCAAGGACGCTCCGGTCATCAAGACCGATTTGAAGACCGACACCAGTGTCAAAGGCATGTTCAAGGACGAACAATCCGAGCGCTATGACGGCAGCCTGGAAGTGATGGTGGAGATCCTAGACGCCCGCCACATGTCCATCGGCACTGATGTCACCGCTAGAGCCACCCGCACCCGCAGCCTAGCCGAGGACGTGACTGTCAATGAGCGGGAAAAGGCGCTGTACGAAGTCACCGAAAGCATGGCCCGCGACATTGACACCCAATTGGACGGCTTGATCCGCACCTACATGGCCAAGTGGGTGGTGCAGCAGTAATACTGGAGCTCACCGCCGCCAAAACGTGGTGGTGAACACCACCAACACCGGCAGGATTTCCAATCGGCCAATTACCATGGCCGCCGCCAACATGATTTTGGCGGCATCGGGAAGGTTGCCGTAACCGCCGGAATAACCCAAATACGCCCCCAGCCTGAGATCGGCGTTGGCCAACGCCGAGACCGAGGCGGTCAAAGCTGTCAAAGTATCCAAACCCAGCGCGCCCAACCCCCACGACAACGCCACGAATGACATGGTGTAGATGAACACATACCCCATGATCTGCGTCCTCGCAGCCCGATAAGTGGCCCAGTTCTCACGGCTAGAGGCACGGATGGAATGAGGACGCAACAGCGCCTCCATCTGAATCCAGATTTCGGACAGAACCGCCCGCAAGCGGAATACCTTAAGCCCGCCGGTGGTCGATCCGGCGCATCCGCCCACCGTGCTTAAGAACAGTAAGACGATGGCGGGAAAACCTGACCAGAACAGGCTGGGCTGAGTGACATAGCCGCTGCCCGTCACCGTCGAAACCACGGCGACACCGTCATTGAGCAGAGCGGACTTAAGCCCCAAGCCCCAGTGACGCATGCTCCACCCGGTCATCAACACGACACCGATCAGCAAAATGCCCAAATACCAGCGCACCTGACGGTCCCCCAACAATGGTTTGAAATTGCCCCGCGTCGCCGCCAGCATCAGCGGAAATGGCAACCCCGCCAGAATCATCCCCAGGATGGCGATAACCTGAATTGCCCCCAGATCATAATGCCCCAACGAACTGTCCCAGGTGGTCGCGCCGCCGGTAGAGACAATCCCCATGGCGTGGATGGTCGCGTCGAAGGGAGTCATTCCCGCCGCCCACAGCAAGGCGGTCACGGACAGCGTCAACGTGACATACAACCCGCCCAAGGACAAAATGAACCGTTTGGCCCGTCGCGTGGGTTCCAAACCGGCGAACACATCCAGTCGGAAACTGGCCATTCCACCCACCTCTAGGAACGGCAACAAGGCGATGCCCAGCACCAATGCCCACGTCCCGCCCATCCATTGTAAAATTCCTCGCCACAGCAGCAATCCCGGCGTCAAATCAGACAGACGCGGAAAGATCGTCGCTCCGGTGGTGGTCACTTGCGCAATGGCCTCGAACGCCGCATCAACCGGCCTGCACTCGGAAAGTCCAAACACAAACGGCAAACTGGCGGACACAATGATCGCCGTCACCGACAACAGCAACGACAAAATCACCGGCCGCAATTCGGCGTCGTAGCTGCCTTTGCTTCCCCTCTCCTGCCCATGCCCCCCCTGGTCTCGAGTGGCCAAAATCATCGCCGCGCCGAAAAAAGCCACCAAAATGGCGCATAAGGCGAACACCCGCCATTCCGGCTGATTGTCGGCATAATCCCGCAGCATGGCCGGAATCATGGCCGCCGCGACGCATTCCAGCGACCACCCCGCAGCCCGCAACGCAATGAATGCCCCGCCCATCCTTATTCCTTCCAAAAACTTGGGGTGAACAGGATGAACACTGGGAACAGCTCAACCCGCCCCAGGATCATTTCGAACGACAGCACCCATTTGGCCGCCTTGGGAATTGCGTGCCAATTGCCGGACGAGCCGATCTGCTCGCCCACGCCACGCCCCACATTGCCAAGCGCAGCCGCAGACCCAGACAACGCCGAAATCAAATCCAGACCTAGGGCCGCCAAAATGGCGGCATGAACCGCAAAGGTCAGAATATAAATGGTGAAAAAAGCCAGCACAGCCTCGATCACCGGATCGGTCACCCGCCGTCCGTTAAAATCGATGGGCATCACCCGATGGGGATAGATCATCTGCTGAATGTGAACTTGCGCCGCAGCCGCCAACACTTGCCAGCGAAAAATCTTGATACCGCCTGCCGCTGAACCCAGACACCCGCCGATAAACGCCATCAGAAAAAACGCCACATGGGTGGCCCCGCCCCATTGGGAATAATCGCTGACTACAAATCCGGTCGAGGTGATCAGCGATGTGGTGGTGAATAAGGTGACACGAACCATTTCGGCGGACAGATCGGTGCCGTTGGCCCAACGCCAAGCGATCATGGTCAAGGCGAAACCGCACAGCGTCGCCATGAACGGGATGAATTGTTCGTCCACCCGTCCCAGTACCGAACGCCGCCGCAATGCCAGAACCAGCAAGGGCGCCGACGATGCGCCCACCACCATGGCGACCAGCGCAACCCACTGAACGCCGATGCCCCAATGCCGCAAGGATTGGTCCGAGGTGGAAAAACCGCCAGTGGAAATGGCCGAAAGGGCATGACAGAACGCGTCGAACGGCAACATGCCCGCCAACCACAAGCCGATTCCGGTCAGCAGCGTGAACAAACCATAGCCGAACAGCACCACTTTGCCGTCGGCCAGAATGCGGCCTCGCAACAACCCCGCGCGTTCGGATTGGCCGTCATCGACAATCACCTGCATCCCGCCGACCTTCAAGGCGGGCAACAGCACGATTACCAAAACGATGATGCCGATGCCCCCCAACCAATTGAGAAGGGCACGCCACAGCAAGATGGCGGGCGACATATGATCCAAATCCTTAAGAACCGTCGCGCCGGTGGTGGTCAATCCGCTGATCGCTTCGAACCAAGCATCGACGAAGGCTAAATGGGGGCTGGCGAAACGGAAGGGAAAGGCGGCGAACAGCCCCGTCAGAACCATGCCGGACACCACCATCAGGAAGGTTTGCTGACTGGACAGACGCAAGCGCCGCGACGGCAGTGTCGCCAGCATGGTCGCGGCCCCCAGGACCAAGGACACGGCGGCACAGCCCAAGAAAATGGCACCGTCGCCACTGGTTTTGATCGGCACAGCCAAGGATGGCACAGCCATGGCAACAGCCAGAACCACCAGCAAGAGTCCATCCAGAAACAAAACGGGCCGGAAATCGATCATGGAATCCTAACGGGTGAAGCAAACGCTTTCTTAGGTTCTCACACTACCCAACAGCATAGCCTCACGGCAACGAAGGATTAATGCAAATCCCTCGTTCCGCCTTGTATCAACCCCAGAATCTCGCGGCGTGTGGCGGGATCGTCACGGAAAGCGCCCAACATGCGGCTGGTCACCATGGTAACGCCAGGATTATGCACGCCCCTTGTGGTCATGCATTGGTGCGCTGCTTCGATCACCACGGCGACGCCCTTGGGCTGCAAGACTTCGTTGATGGTGTTGGCGATTTGCGCCGTCAGTTTTTCCTGAATTTGGAGGCGCTTGGCATAAACCTCGACCACTCGGGCCAATTTGGAGATGCCGACCACGCGCTTGTCAGGCAGATACGCCACATGGGCTTTGCCCAGAATGGGAACGATATGGTGCTCGCAATGGGATTCCAGCCGGATATCACGCAGCAGCACGATTTCGTCATAGCCATCGGTTTCTTCGAAGGTACGATTGAGAATATCCACCGGGTCCTGGTCGTAGCCAGCGAAAAATTCTTCGTACGAACGAACCACTCGGTCAGGGGTACCCACCAACCCCTCGCGGTCAGGATCATCCCCGGCCCACCGAATCAAGGTGCGCACGGCCAGTTCGGCTTCTTCGCGGCTGGGTCGTTGGGAAATATCAGTCACCACATGGGGCGACAAGAATTTGGCATTGCTCAAGACTTTAATCCATCACGGCTGGCGGAATCACTCCATCAAATTTGGGAGTCCCAGCCAACCATTGCAAGAGGGAGCCATTGCAACGGCGCGTTAATTCAACAGAACGATTTCGTGCGGAGAATCCAGCGAGAACGCGGGAATATCCACATCGAAGGCTTCGCCTTCCGCGCTTTCCATCTGGTATGAGCCATCCATGATCCCCGACGAAGTCGGCAAGGGCGTACCGCTGGTATACTCAAACGAATCGCCAGGTTGCAACACAGGTTGCTCGCCCACCACGCCCGCGCCGCGAACTTCCTGCACGCGACCACGCGCATCAGTGATGCGCCAATGACGACGCTTCAGTTGAACGGTTTCGGGGGATTGGTTCTCAATTCGCACCTTATAGGCCCAAACGAAATGCCCCTCGGCAGGAACTGACTGATCCTCAAGGAAATAAGATTTCACCGAAACCGCAATCCCACGAGTTGTTTTGCTATACATGGCCTAGCCTAAGACATTGAAAACGGGCGAGACAATGAAGAATGATACTCCCATTCCCTAACCCAAAGCCAGAGCAAAATCGTCGATCAGATCGTCCGGATCCTCTAGCCCCACCGACAGCCGAAGCAATCCCTCGGTGATGCCCATGGCCAGTTTATCCTCCGCAGACAGGCGCTGGTGGGTGGTTGTCCAGGGATGGCAGATCAAGCTTTTGGAATCGCCCAGGTTGTTGGAGATGTCCACGACTTCCAGCTTGTCCAGCAGATCATAGGCCACCTGCTTGCCGCCCTTCAGTTCGACCGCGATCAGCGTGCCATAGCCACGCATTTGCCGCTTAACCAGCTCGTATTGAGGATGGGACGGCAACCCCGGATACAGGACCTCGGAAAATTCCGCGCGCGACTCCAAGAACTGAGCCAGCTTCAAGGCTCCAGCGCAGGCGCGTTCGACCCGCATATCCAAGGTCTCCAGGCTTTTCAGCAGCACCCAGGCATTAAAGGGCGATAGGGTCGGCCCGGTGTTGCGCAAGTAAGGCCCCAACACGTCATTGCAGAACTCTTCGCTGCCCAGCACCGCGCCACCCAAACACCGGCCCTGGCCGTCAATATGCTTGGTGGCGGAATAAACCACGATGTCGGCGCCCAACGAGAATGGCGATTGCAGGATCGGCGTGGCGAACACGTTGTCCACCACCAGCACGGCCCCCGCCTTATGAGCCAAATCGGCCACGGCGGCGATGTCGATCACTTCCAAGGTGGGGTTGGATGGCGATTCCAGAAACACCAGCCGAGTGGGCTGGGATAAGGCCGTGCGCCATTGATCCAAATCGGTTCCATCGACAAACTTAACGGTGACGCCATAGCGGGGCATCAGCTCGGTCAAAATCCATTGACACGACCCGAACAAGGCCCGAGACGCCACCACATGGTCGCCCGCCCGCACTTGGCACAAGAGGGCGGAATGCACCGCCGCCATGCCCGTGGCGGTGGCTTTGCAAGCGGGCGCGCCTTCAATAGCCGCCAAACGGGCTTCGAACATGGCGACGGTAGGATTCTTGAACCGGGAATACACCATGCGATTCAAGGTGCCGTCAAAGCTTTGCTCGGCTTCCAGGGCGCTGTCATAGACGAAGCCGGAATTGAGGAACAGAGCTTCGCTGGTTTCCTTGAATTGAGTGCGGGCTAGCCCTCCCCGCACCTGAAGAGTGCGCGGACGCAAGGGGCGATCAGATTGGGTCATGTGTGTCTTACTCGATCATTCCACGCCGGATGGCGTACGTGGCCAATTCGGCCGAATTGTGTAAATCCAATTTCTGCATGATCTTGGTACGATGGGTTTCCACGGTCTTGACCGCGATTTTCAAGGTATCCGAAATCTCCCGATTCTTAAATCCCTTGGCGATCAGCTGCAAGACCTCTCGTTCACGCTCGGTCAATTTTATGCCGATGGAGGTTTCCGCTTCGATGCATTCGCGCACCAGTTCAGGATCGATGCCGGGGCTTAAATAGCGCTTGCCCGAAACCACGGCATGAATGGCCGCCTTTAATTCGTCCTGCCCCAATTGTTTGATGGCATAGCCTTCAGCCCCCGCGGCAAAGGCCTCGGCGACGCGGTTTTCGAAACTGGCCCCTGACAGAACCAATACTTTGATATGGGGAGAGGTTTGCTTGATCCGGCGGGTGGCCTCGATTCCATCCAGACCGGGCATGGACAGATCCATTAATACTAGATCGGGCGACAATTCTTGGGTTTTGGCAATGGCTTCTCGACCATCGATAGCTTCACCGACGATCACAATGTCGACATTGGCCAACAGAGCCGTCAACCCTTGGCGGATCAATTGCTGGTCCTCGACGATAAGCAAGCGTATGGTCACCCGTATGATCCTCCCTAGCCCCATTGTCCCCGAGAACGCTTCGTCAAGCAAGGACTCACCAACAAACAAGCTCTCCGGCGCCAAAACAATTGCCGTGATCGGCGGAGGTCCCGCCGGTTTGATGGCGGCCGAAGCCGCCTCGGCCCACGGTCACGCCGTCACTGTATTCGACACCATGCCCTCGCTTGGCCGCAAGTTCCTGATGGCGGGACGTGGCGGACTGAATGTGACCCATTCCGAACCGCTTGATCTGTTTTACGCGCGATATGGTGAATCGGCCTTTAACATTAAAAGATATCTGGAAAATTTCGGACCCGCCCAAATCACCGAATGGTGCGCCGGACTGGGAATCGACACCTTCGTCGGCAGTTCGGGCCGAATCTTCCCCAAGGATTTTAAAGCGGCCCCCTTGCTTCGGGCTTGGGTCCGGCGCTTGCGGGCACAGGGCGTTAAAATTCTGGTTCGCCATCGTTGGCAAGGGTGGAGTGATAATTCCGAGCTGATTTTTGACGCCCCCGGCGGTCGGCTAAGCTTTGGTTCCGACGCCACCATCCTGGCATTGGGCGGGGGATCATGGCCGTCGCTGGGATCGGACGGGAAATGGCTGGACCTGCTGCACGCCAATTCCATCGGCTGCACGCCGCTAAAACCTGCCAATTGTGGGTTCGATTTGGATTGGAGCGATTTTTTTAGCGCCAAATTTGCCGGCAGCCCGTTGAAATCGATAACGCTTTCTTTCGAGAGGCAGTCGGTCAAAGGCGACCTTATGCTGACCAAAACCGGCATCGAAGGCGGCCCGGTTTATGCTCTTTCGGCGTCCATAAGAGACGAAATCGCTTGCGCTGGAACGGCAGTGGTTTATTTGGATTTGTGCCCGGACCGCTCCTTGGACAAACTGATCGCGGAATTGTCAGCCAGTCGCGGCAGTCGCTCGGTATCGGCTCAACTCAAGCGCATCTTAAATTTATCCCCCCCGGCTTTATCACTGGCGCGCGAATGCGCCAACAACACGCTTCCGTCAGCGAGCGAGGATTTGGCCCGACTGCTGAAAGCGGTTCCCCTGATAGCCAAACGCCCGCGTCCGTTGGCGGAAGCCATCAGTTCTGGCGGTGGCGTGCGTTGGGATCAAGTGGATGAAAATTTGCAGATTAAATCCCGCCCCGGCCTTTATGTCGCTGGCGAGATGCTGGACTGGGAAGCCCCCACTGGGGGCTACCTGCTGACGGGATGTCTATCGCTGGGATATGCAGCGGGGAACGCTGCGGCGGGTTAGATTTGGCGAGTGCCCGCCGAGGTCAATTGACCGAGCCACAAATCCTGAACATGTTCGAACATGTGAGCCCAATCGTGCCACACTTCCTGAACATCGGCGACGATTTCGTCGGTGTAGCTCATAACGTCGGGGGGGGCCAAGTCCATGACCGCTTCGGCGGTACCGTGATCATGGGTGATGGACATGCCTGTGCTACGGGCCAAGGCCTGCATGGGTTGGTTGCTGTCCGAGCACATCGTATACAGGCGTTCCGCATGGCGGTTGCGCGACCATTGCACCGCATGCTCCATCAATTCATTGCCTAAATGTTGGCCACGAAATTCGGTTTCGATGCTGATGCCGATCTCGGCTGTGCCACCGCCCAGCCCCACATGCACAGCGCCAACCATTACGTCGCCAACGAATGCGCCCATCAACAAATCGTCTTCGGAAATACCAGCGACATATTTATCAATCAGCTCGTTACTGACGGAAGCTTCCGAGAAGCGGGAACTGCGGTCATAGGGCGTCAAGCGCTTCAAATGATCGGCGTATAGTTCCAACTCGGTATTATGCAGCTTGCGAATCAACATCATGTGACCTCCAAGACTTATAGGCCACATTCTACAGGTTATTGCAACGCAGCATGACGGTATAGCAGCCATACCGGGCTAACATAGCAGCTTAACAATAATTTAACTTTGACGTCGAACCCCAAGGAAACCCCTAGCCTATACGCCCCAGAGCGCGGGCCAGAATCATGTAAAGCTTGCCCACGTCGGACGAGGTGAAGGTGCCGCTCAACACGTCGGGACTGTCGGAATTCTTGACCTGAGCCAGCAAGGTTTCGAACTCGGTCAGATAGCGCACAACGTAATCGCGGAACTCCCCATCATCCTCGAACTTGTTTTTGATCGAGGCTATTTGATGCTTGTCCAGATTTTTCAGTATCTTGCGAACGAACACCGTTTGGTCGCCCGAATGGAATTCGCGCCACGCCTTCTCGTCGATGCCGACTCCGTAAACCCGACCAATATCCACCGACAGGGATTGCAGCTTCTCGACGATGAAGGCCGCTTCGTGCAGGAAGGATTCCACCGACGCCTGATTGCGCTTCTCGTCCAGTTGTTGGGCGCGCTGTTCGGCCACGTGTGACGCCTCCACCAAACGCTCGGACTGGGCCGAGAAAGTCGAGACCAAAACTTCCGCCTGTTGCGCCAGACGGCCGCTGGTGATGCCCAAATCGCCAGACTTTTGGCGCACCATCTCGAAGGCGCTCTCCAGCTTGGTGCCGGTTTGATCGGTGCTTTCTTGCAGTTCGATCGCATGGCGGCGCATGGAATCGCCCGACGCCCGCACCTGCGCGGCGATCCGCTCGGTGGCGGCCGTCATCTCGCGAATGGCGGCGCGCAGGATATCGCCAGCGGCAACCACTTGCGCCGAGGTCTTGTTGGAGCTTTCCTCGAAATCGCGGTTGATCTGACGCAGCGCATCGCCAGCGATTTGCGATTGGGTGAACACTTGCTGGGCGGCATCGTGCAGATCGGATGCCTGGGTCTGAACCGCTTGACCAAACGCGCGCAGCATGTTGCTGGATTCGTCGGCGACCCGAGCCATGTTCTGGGACTGCTCGCTCAGCACCTCGCCCACCGCGCCGACACTGGCCTGGGCTTGGTCGGCGGTGCCGACGATTTGTTCGTTGTGGGCGCGCAGCGCATCCGCCGTGGCCCGGATGCGTGCCACCGCATGTTCGGAATTGTTGGTCAATTCATCGATGGTGCGCCCCAATGCCTCGGTCAGGCCGGTGGTTTCGGTCATGGCGCGACCAGCTGCGGCGGACAAATCGCCCGAGCGGTTGCGCAGGGACTCGCCCACTGTTTCCATTTCCACCGCCACGCGGCTTGAGGTGGCGACCAAGTCGTTGGTGCCTTGGCGCAAACCGTCGGTCATGGTCTTGACCTTGGCCATCACCTGATCGGAGGTGGCCATCAAATGGCGTGATTGCTGATTCAAGGACGCTTCCGACAGACGCGCCTGGGTCGAAACCACGTTGGCCGCGTCAGACAATTCATCGGCCTGCTTGCGCAGGGTCTGACGGATGGATTCCGATTGATGGGCAGCTTTCTCGGCCCCCTTATGCAGGTCGTCGATATAGACCCGCAAGGTTTCCGACACTTCGCGGCCACTGGCTTGCATTTGGTCCGACGCGGCGGACAATGCCCGGCTTTGACCCTGGAAGGCCTCGCCGATTTCGCGGATGCGGATGGCGGCCTTTTCGACCGCGCCATCCATGTCTGATCGACGCTGTTGGAAGATTTCGCCAATTTCGTTGAATTTAAGCGACGCTTCTTCGACCACCGCCTTGACGCTGTCGGAATGGCGGGCCAGCAATTCCTCCATTTCGCGGAACCGCCCCATGGCCTGATCGGACGAGGACGACAATTCGCGGGATTGGACCGACAAGGCCTCTTCGACGATGCGGATGCGCGACAGCACCCGGTCGGTGATCTGGTCCAACCCTTCGGCCTGTTGCTTCAACGAGCCTGTGATACGGCTGGTTTGTTCGGCCAAGCGTTCGGCGGCGGTGCTAAGATCGGCGTTTTGCTGACCGAACAGGCTGCTAAGCGATTCCACACGGCCCGACAGCACCTGCGCGATATGATCGGATTTGATTTGGGCCTGTTTCGCGGATTCGTCCAGCAAGGCGGCTTGGCGTTCGAACACCTGCACTACCAACTCCGCCCGTTCGGTGGCGGTTTGTGTGGTGCGGTCCAAGGCGTCCATGTTGCGCTGAACCCGACCGGCGATCACTTCGGCCCGTTCGGCGGCCCGCGCCGAGGCGCTATCGGCGGCCTCCAATTGGCGCTGGAATAATTCGCCCACTTCCCGAACCCGCGCAACCGACTGCTCGGTCACGTCTTGAATGTTTTGCGATTGCAGGCGCAGCAGACGCTCGACTTCATGCGAACGCGAGGTGGCCGTGTCGGCGGCGCCGACCATGCGATCAACCTCGCCTTTCAGGGAATCCAGAGCCACTTGCGCGTCGGCGCCGACGCGGCCCGTCAGGCCGGTCAAGGCTTCGATCTGCGCCTTCAAAACACTATGTAAACGATCGCCGCTGACGGCGGCGTGGCGCGAGGCGTCGGCCAATTCGACTGTTTGCGCCCGCAGGGATTCCGATACGGCCCGCACGCGTCCTTCCGCTCCCTCGACCGGATAGGTCAACTGCGAGAGATGGGCATTCAACTGAGTGGCGATAACCCCGACCTCGTCCGAGCGATCCAGATAGGCGACAAACAACCATAGAAACGCCAACGGAACAAAAGCCGCGCCGGCCAAACCGCCGAATTCCTGCGGCTGTAGTTGGAACAAATTGCCCCAGCCGATGCTGTTGTCGGCGTAGTGGAAACACAGACCGAACCACAAAACCGACAAAGTGGCGGAGATGATCACCCTGACCGACGGACGACGCGACGGCGGCGTCTGAGCGGGCGGCTCGTAAATGGGAGGAACGGGGGGCGGTGAAACCAAAGCGGCGGGTGTCATAATCTCGGCAGGAGCGTCGTTGTCGGAGATGTCCTCCGCGCTCTGCGATACAGTGTTCGTCGTCTCACTCATGTTGACCCCGATGCTAAATTTTCTTCGCCTAGCGAAAAATCCAACGCGCGCAAGCCACGGCCAAAGACCGCTTCCCCCCTACACGCGTCAGGCTGGAAAAGAACCCCTATACGATTTGCTAGGCAGGATGCCCGCTTCCCCGAAGAAAATCAATCACCTGCACGCAGCATCCTTGTCCGAGCGGTTGATACCGTCTTGCGAAGCGACGCCAATATGCCTAATAGGAAGGAATTCTTTCGAAAGGGTTGACCCGATGAGCACCGTCTCCAGAACCGCCGAGCAAAAGCACGCCGCCCTCACAACGGCAAAATTATTGTTGGAAATCAATGCCGTAAATCTGCGACCACAAGAACCTTACATGCTGACGTCGGGATGGGCCAGCCCGGTTTACGTGGATTGCCGCAAGGTTATTTCCTATCCCCGCGCCCGCGCCAAAATCTGCGAACTGGCCGCCGCCGCCATCACCCGCGAAGCCGGTTTCGAATCCCTGGACGCCGTTGCCGGAGGCGAGACCGCGGGCATACCCTACGCCGCCTGGATTTCCGACCGCCTGATGTTGCCCATGCTGTATGTGCGCAAGAAGCCTAAGGGCTTTGGCCGCAACGCTCAAATCGAAGGCGACATCAAGCCCGGCCAACGGGTGGTGCTGGTGGAGGATCTGGCCTCGGACGGCGCATCTAAGGTCAATTTCTGTAACGCCTTGCGCGACGCGGGCGCCCAAGTCGATCACGCCTTCGTGGTGTTCTTCTATGGAGTTTTCCCTGGCGCGCTCAAAAGCCTGAACGAGATAGGGATCAATTTGACCTATCTGTCCAACTGGTGGGACGTGCTGGAAGTGGCGGAAACCGAGTCCCTGTTCGACCGCCGTACCATCGAAGAGGTGCGGAGCTTCCTACACGACCCGCTCAAATGGTCGGAACATCACGGCGGTAAGGCGGGCTAAAGCCTATCCATCATCGTCTCGATCTGCTTGACCGACTCATCGCCGAACTCTTTGCAAAACTGGGTTAGTTCGGACGGAGTCAGTCTGGCGAATTCGTCGAACAGGGCTTTGAACATCCGGGTGAATTCGGCCTCGCCGAACACCAGCGGCGGGCTTCCGTCATGGCTGGCGGGCTCGCGCACTTGGAATGCCATGGGACCAAGGCTGGACGTGGTGGGCGTGTATTGCATCAGTTTCAGGAACCAGTCCTTGCGCAAGTCCCAGCGCTTGAACAGGTTGGCGATGCGCAGCAAAACCTGTGCATAGATCTTGCGGGCCTCGGTGTCTCGGTAATACTGATCCCAGATGAAGCTATCCTTGGCCTGGGCTTTCAACCGGTCTACGATGGCTTGGCAATCCTGGCCAAAGCGGGTTTCGTCGTCGCCCAAGACCATGCGGAAGAAAGTGAACAGATTGGGCAGGATGTCGCGTTCGAACAAGTCGGCGTCGAACAAGCCACAGAGAGGCTGCACCATCAATCGTCCAAATGGGTCCAGACGGCGGCAATCGATCCCCTGAACAGACATGCCTGCCAGCAGGTCTTGATAGGCATCCTCATAGAATTGACTGTATTCGTCCCCGGCGATAAATCGGTCAAACACAGCGTTGACCTGCGCTTGCCCCAGCGCCCCGCCCTTGGACTCCTGTGCCAGCGTCTGCAACACCGCTTCCAGCATGCGGTTGACGATGTCGCGCAGGCGGTCTGGTCCCGTCACGGATTGAGGCCCGTCATGAATGCGACCGTTTCATGGATGTGAAAGGCCCAGCCGGTCCATCGCTACCGGCAAATACAAATGCAACGGTTTGGGCACGACGAAACGCTTGCGGTCGCCGTCCGCCATTGCGCGGGCTTGGGCCATAGCGGTTTCGAACGTGGTTCGTTCGCCGCGCGCCAACAAAACCAAAGCCACCAATTCACGCCGTCCGGCTTCGCCCATCTCGTCGATCCGATCGCGCAAGGCGAAATGTTCGGGGCAATCGAAGGCCCCCGCCTCCGACACAGACGACAAGGTCGAGGCGATGACGAATTCGCCATATCCCAAATAGGCCTGCATGGCCCGATTGTCGCGCGCCCTGATTTCGGCCAACGCCGACAGGTCACGCACATCATCAAGAGTAAGGGCCGAAAGCATCGTTATCCCCTGTGTCAACTAACCGGACGTGGCGATCCGCTGTGGCAAAAGAGTATCCCTGTTGTGAGAAATTCTCAAATACCTTCCGCTATCGTTCTTGGGATCATTGACTCCGCCGTGCGACCTTCTATTATCCCGCCCAAGATGACCACCGAAAACCAGACCCTAGACTCACCCGCATCCCCCGACATCCAGATCGAGACGGAGGCTTCAGCCCCCGACTTCGCATCGTTGGGACTTGGACCCGAATTGCTGCAAGCCTTGGCCGATGCGGGTTACACCAAGCCAACGCCCATTCAGGCGCAGGCCATTCCCGTGGTCCTGATGGGGCGCGACGTGCTGGGATGCGCACAAACCGGCACAGGCAAGACGGCATCGTTCACTCTTCCGATGATCGAAATTCTGGCAGCCGGACGGGCCAAGGCTCGCATGCCACGGTCGTTGATCTTGTGTCCGACCCGCGAATTGGCCGCCCAGGTGGCCGATAATTTCGATAAATACGGCAAACATCATCGTCTGACCAAGGTGCTGATCATCGGCGGCGAATCCATGGGCGACCAAGTAGCCTTGCTGGATCGCGGCTGCGACGTTCTGATCGCTACACCCGGACGATTGTTGGACATGTTCGAGCGCGGTCGCATCTTGCTGAACGACGTCAAGGTCCTGGTGATCGACGAAGCCGACCGCATGCTGGACATGGGCTTCATTCCCGACGTGCAAAAAATCGTTTCCTTGCTGCCAAAAATGCGCCAGACCCTGTTCTTCTCTGCGACATTGGGGCCGGAAATCCGCAAACTGGCCGACGATTTCCTAATGAACCCGAGGGAAATAACCGTCAGCCCGAAATCCACGACCGCCACCACCATCGACCAATTCCTGACCGTGGTCGAACACGATTCCAAGCGCGAGGCCTTGCGCCGTATTCTGCGCTCGGAAGCTGTCAAAAGCGCCTTCATCTTCTGCAATCGCAAACGCGATGTGGATATTTTGTTTAAGTCTCTGACCGTTCATGGTTTCCATGCCGTGCAAATGCATGGCGATATGGTGCAAACCGCCCGCATGGAGGCATTGGCCAAATTCAAATCCGGCGAAGCGCCATTGATGGTCTGTTCCGACGTGGCCGCGCGCGGCATCGATATTCAGGCGGTCAGCCACGTCTTTAATTTCGACGTTCCGATTCATGCCGAAGATTACATCCACCGCATTGGCCGCACTGGCCGCGCTGGTCTAGAAGGCAAATCCTACACCATCGCCGCGCCTGAAGAAGGGTTGGCGGTGGCGGCAATCGAGAAGCTGACAGGCGGCGCCATTCCGCGCATGGTCATCGACGGTTTCGATACGCTCGAACTGGTGATGGACGCCAAACGCAGAAGGCGTCCGGCTAAAAGCGGGGACAAACCGCAAAGCGAAAAGCAAGCGGATCGTTACGTCGAGAAAAAGCCGCTTCCCCACCGCGCCAAACAAACCACCGAGCAGGCTCACAAGCCCGAACGACTCCCCCCTCGGGAACGGACGCGCAGCTTCCGTGGCAGAAATGATTTCGGCATCGGGGAAATGGAACATCCCGACAATGTGATCGGATTCGGAGACCACGTTCCTGATTTCATTCTGACAGTTCCCATACCGCCGTCGGATGATCAGACGTTCCAGGTTGAAGAATAAGACGTTAAGATTTACCGGACTTGTCCGTGAATTTTCTATGTCATACTCTTTTTAAATTAGGTCGTTAGCGAAGCAGACGTTAAATCTATAGCATATGTTTCCAATTAGGATTCCAACTGTGGAGTCAAGGGTGCAGCCCAAGCCCTTAGCCGTCTTAAAATTCGCCCCCATAGCCAACGCGAATACCGGCTATTGCGTCGGATTCAAAACGTTGCTACCCAATCGGGAATGGGCATTCAGCACCTTGGTTCGTAAATCGCTCACCAGCTTCTCGGCCATGGCCGGGCATCATCTGTTCATCGACATCGACACCTTGAATGACGACCATCTGTACGTCTTCACACAATTTCGTGACCGCTGTCTGCGCGATAGCGGGCTGATGCCGGTGGTCTGCTTTTCATCCGTCGCCACCGCCCCTCTGTCCGGGTTACTGGACTATTTCAAACACAACGACATTCCCATCGCCATCAATCATGTGGGGGTCATTGCCGACGAAGCCCGCCTGTTGATCGAAACCGAACCCGATTACGCTTTTATCGATTCCAGCATCATTCGCGGCATTGCCGACGATGCCCGACGGCGGGTCTATCTCTCCAATTTGATCAACACCTTGCATACGCTGGGCATCGAAATCATCGCCTCGGGGGTGGATAATGAGCACGATTTCGGCGTCTGCCGGGATCTGAGTTGTGAGATGGCATGGGGGAGTTATGTCCAGCCGCCCATCGAAACCGGCGACGAAGCCGTCAACAACTTTACTCATCTGACCGCCGAGCAGGAAGTCCAGTCCAACCGGACGCGTGGCATTGATCAGCGGTGGATCATTCAGCAATTGAGCAACATACCGCCCATCTCGGTGGACACGCCATTGAAAGCAGTGTTCGAACGGATGGCGCAAACATCGGATTCCGCGGTGATCCCCCTGATCGAGCGCGATGGCCGGCCTTTGGGATTGCTGCTGGAAAAAACCTTTAAGAATTTGGCCTATTCCGCCTATGGACGCGATTTGATGTCCAATCGCGGCTGGGGCAAATCGGCCCGCGACTTCGTTACCCGTTGCCCCATTGCCGATTCCACCACGCCGTTGGATCAAATGCTGGCGGTGTACTCATCGACCGAGGATGCCCCAGGAATCATCATCACCAACAGTGGCTCTTATGGTGGCTTTCTCAGTACGCCGTCGATCATTCGCGCCATTCACGAACGGACCTTGGCCCGGGCGCAGGACGAGAACCCGTTAACCCGTTTGCCCGGTAACGCCTTGATCGGCGAATATCTGAACGAGCGCATCGGTTCGGACGTCTGCACCACATTGGCCTATCTGGATTTTGACAATTTCAAGCCCTTCAACGACATTTACGGCTTCCGACAGGGCGACCGCGCCATCATGCTGTTTGCCCAGCTTTTGCGCGAAGCGGAAAGTCTGCACGGCTGCTTCATCGGCCATATTGGCGGAGACGATTTCTTTGCCGGCATTAGCCATTGGGAGCAAGATCAGGCGGTCACTCTGGTGTCATCGCTGATTCGTAACTTCTCGGATGACGCGCTTAGTTTCTATGAATCCGAGGCGCGGGCTCAAGGCTATATCGTTGGGCTGGACCGCGATGGCAATTCGCGGCAATTCCCGCTTTTAAGCGCCAGTGCCGTGGTACTGACCCTGCCGGTCGGCTCCAAGCACTTCAATGTGGACGACATCAGTGCCACCATTGCCCATTATAAAAAGAAGTCCAAGGCCTCGCCCGATCGCATCGCCATCGCGCCGCTGGTCATTCCGAGGTCGAGTTCATCAACTTTATTGTCAACACAATCCCAGACAGAATCAGCGTGAGCGCGTTGGTCATGATGATGGCGTAGGACTCGGTCAACACACCGTACATCACCCAGATGGCAACCCCGGTTGTGAACAGAATCCACATCAAAAGGGAAATATCCTTGGTCGAACGGGACTTAAGAGTCTTCAGAACTTGGGGCACGAACGAGGCGGTGGTCAAGGTTCCTGCGGCAAATCCGATCGCTTCAATCACCCAGGACTGATCCGCCAGCATGCTCAATTTAGTCCAATGACCTTGCGGATCGCCGCTTGATCAAAGCCTTTTGCCGCTTCGACCAATGCGTCACTGTTGGCCAAATCGTCCCCTTCAATCTGCAACAGCACTCGCTTGCCCAGAACCCAGGAAATGTCGCCGGACCGGGCCGCGTTGTCCCACCGCAGAATCGCCGTTTCGGTCCCGATTTTAACGCTTTTGATCGATTGTTGGGGCGGTTGCGGCTCCAGCGCGGCATCCACCGCCGGATTGTCCAAAATAATCGAGGCGTTGAGCGTCGCCGTATCCTTGGAATAGGCCCGCGTCACCGACAATCCGCCGCCGCTGCTGCCCCCCAGCCCCTCATATTCGGCTTCGTCCGCCTGCCAACCAGCCAATGGCACGGGCATCAAAGCCGACAAGGCGCGGCCCAAACGATCCTGAATATCGTTCAAAGCCGCCTCCAGTTCATGGGCAGTCTTGGCTAAATCTCCCTTTTGATACAAAAGCTTGGCGGCATCGATGCGCGCACCGACATCAGCGGCGGCAACCGGCTGGATGCTCAACAGACACACTGCGAGACTGACCTTTATGATACGCACTTTTTATCCTCCCGTTGAGCGGACCTTAGCAATCTCGCCCCGGTTCGACAACCGGGTAAGTGCTGCACCCGATCCCGCTTCATGGTATTTTCATCGTTATGAATAGTCTTATGCTGGTTCTTATCCTAGCGGCGACAGGCGCTGCCTGCCTCGCCGAAGCGTCCGGTCAGACGGGCTCTTTGGCCGCCTTGACCGAAGCGACCATAAAATCCGCCCAAGATGCGGTGCAGTTGGCCCTGACCTTGGCCGCTAGCATGGCCCTTTTCATGGGCATATTGCGCATCGCCCAAACATCGGGACTGATGCCCGTCTTGGCGCGCCCCTTGACGCCGCTGCTGAAAAAATTGTTTCCGCACAATGCCGATGCCCTGGACGCAATCGCGCTTAACGTCAGCGCCAATTTGCTGGGCATGGGCAACGCCGCCACGCCCTTTGGCCTTAAAGCCATGACCCTGCTGGAACAA
>CAIYCT010000025.1 GCA_903924765.1 uncultured Rhodospirillaceae bacterium
GCCGCAAAGGCGAATACAAAAAGGACTTGCTGGCCCTGCAAAAGAAAGGCTTTCAGCGGGTCAAGGTGGACGGGACGATGTACGAGATCGACCAAGTGCCGACTATGGACAAAAAGCGCAAGCACGATATCGAGGTGGTGGTCGACCGGCTGGTGATCAAGGACGGCTTGGGCAACCGGCTGGCCGATTCCATCGAAATGGCGCTGTCCTTGGCCGATGGCCTGTGTTTCGCCGAATATGCCGAAGGGGGCGAGCGCATTACCTTCTCGTCCAAATTCGCCTGTCCCGTTTCGGGCTTCACCATCGAGGAAATCGAACCTCGGCTGTTCTCGTTCAACAATCCGTTCGGCGCGTGCCCCCATTGCGACGGCCTTGGCGTCACCTTGTTTTTCGACCCCGAACTGGTGGTTCCCAATCCCGATTTGTCCTTGCGCGATGGCGCGATGGCTCCTTGGGCCAATTCCTCGTCGCAATATTACCTGCAAACCCTGGAAGGCTTGGCCAAGCATTTCGGCCAAGACATCTTCACCCCCTGGCGGCGGCTTACCGCCCCGCTGCAAGAGGTGATCCTGAATGGGTCAGGCAGCCAAGCCATTAAAATCCGCTATGACGACGGCCACCGCGATTACACCACAGACACGCCGTTCGAAGGCGTGGTCCGCAACATGGCGCGCCGCTACAAAGATACGGACTCGTCCTATGTACGCGAGGAATTGTCGCGCTATCAAAACACCGCGCCCTGCACCCATTGCAACGGCCAGCGCTTGAAGCCCGAGGCCTTGGCGGTCAAGGTCTATGGCTTGCACATCTCGGAAGTCACCGGCTTCTCCATCGCCAAATCCAAGGCGTGGTTCTCCGAGTTGGACCAACATCTGCGCCCCAAGGACAAGGAAATCGCCCGGCGCATCTTGCGCGAAATCAACGACCGCCTGGGGTTCCTGGTGGATGTGGGGCTGGACTATCTATCCTTGGCCCGGTCGTCCGGCACCTTGTCGGGCGGCGAAAGCCAACGCATCCGTCTGGCCAGCCAAATCGGCAGCGGCTTGACCGGCGTGTTGTACGTGCTGGATGAACCGTCCATCGGCCTGCACCAACGCGATAATGACCGGCTGCTGACCACCTTGAAGCGCCTGCGCGATCTGGGCAACACGGTGATCGTGGTCGAGCATGACGAGGACGCCATCCGGGTGGCCGATTATCTGATCGATATGGGACCGGGGGCCGGCATTCATGGCGGCGCGGTGGTGGCCCAGGGCACGCCGCAAGAAGTCATGGACCATCCCGACAGCCTGACAGGCCATTATCTGATCGGCCATCGCTCTGTTCCCATCCCGGAACAAAGACGCGAAGGCAACGGCAACCATTTGATTCTGCATGGGGCGCGCGGCAACAACCTGAAAAACGTCACCTTGGATTTGCCGCTGGGCACCTTCGTCGCCATTACCGGCGTGTCGGGCGGCGGCAAATCGACCCTAATCATCGAAACCCTTTACAAAGCCTTGGCCCGCCACCTGATGGGCACCCACGATCACGCCGAACCATTCGACAAAATCGACGGCATCGAGGCCTTGGACAAGATCATCGACATCGATCAATCGCCCATCGGCCGCACGCCCCGCTCCAACCCCGCCACCTATACCGGCGCCTTCGGCCCCATTCGCGATTGGTTCGCCGAATTGCCCGACTCCAAGGCGCGCGGCTACAAGGCCGGAAGGTTCAGCTTCAACGTCAAGGGCGGCCGCTGCGAAGCCTGCCAAGGCGACGGCGTCATCAAGATCGAGATGCACTTCCTGCCCGACGTCTATGTGGAATGCGACGTCTGCAAAGGCAAACGTTACAACCGCGAAACGTTGGAAATAACCTTTAAGGGCAAGACCATAGCCGACGTTCTTGATATGACCGTCGAGGAAGCCGCCGAGTTCTTCAAGGCGGTTCCGTCCGTCCGCGACAAGATGGAAACCCTGTGCCGAGTGGGTCTGGACTACATCCATCTGGGCCAACAGGCCACCACTTTGTCGGGCGGCGAAGCCCAACGGGTCAAGCTGTCCAAGGAACTGTCGCGGCGCGCCACCGGCCGCACCTTGTACATCCTGGACGAACCCACCACCGGCCTGCATTTCGAAGACGTGCGCAAATTGATGGAGGTGCTGCACGCGCTTGTGGATACGGGCAACACCGTGCTGGTGATCGAGCACAATCTGGAAGTGATCAAAACCGCCGATTGGGTGGTTGATCTAGGCCCCGAAGGCGGCGACGGCGGCGGCCAAATCATCGCCCAGGGACCACCCGAGAAAATCGCCAAGACCAAGGCCAGCCACACCGGCTCGTACCTAGCCCCGATCTTGAAGCGGAAATAACTGCACGACGAGGACAAAGATGAGGCGCTAAGCAGACGAGCAGACATTCAGTCCCTGGCGGCATTAGGCAAGACTCTGAGCAAAGCCGTCATAGACTTTATCGGATTTAGCGGATGTTAAACCCAACCGGTAAGAAATGGTAAGATACCTTGAACATCGCCCTTTCAAGCGCCAGTTCTAAGGTTGCCATAACAGCATCAAGCCAACGGAACCTATGTCAGTTCACATCCCCTTCGACAACAGCTACGTCCAGTTGGGCGGGTCGTTTTATGCGCGGGTCGATCCCACGCCGGTCGCCTCCCCAGCGCTGATCCACCTCAACCACGCTCTGGCCGAACAATTGGGCATCGATCCCGACGGGCTGGCTGATTATGACGGCGTGCAGGTTCTGTCCGGCAACGTGGTGCCGGAGGGGGCCGAGCCCTTGGCCATGGCCTATGCCGGGCATCAATTTGGGCAATTCAATCCGCAATTGGGCGATGGCCGCGCTATTTTGCTGGGCGAAGTGGTGGATAAAAACGGCCAGCGCCGAGACATCCAGTTGAAGGGCTCGGGCCTGACCAAGTTTTCCCGCCGAGGCGACGGCAGGGCAGCCTTGGGGCCAGTGCTGCGGGAATATCTAGTCAGCGAATTCATGGCCGCCGCAGGGGTTCCCACCACCCGCGCCTTGGCTGCGGTGACCACCGGCGAGGCGGTGTACCGCGAGCGCGCTTTGCCCGGCGCGGTTTTGACCCGCATCGCGTCCAGCCATATCCGCATCGGCACCTTCCAATTCTTCGCCGCCCGGGGCGAATATGACTCGGTGCGCCAGTTGGCCGATTACGTCATCGCTCGCCATTATCCCGACGCCAAAGAAACGGACAACCCCGCCTTGTCCCTGCTGACCCAAATCATCGCTCGACAAGCAGCCTTGATCCCCAAATGGCTGCATCTGGGCTTTATCCATGGGGTGATGAACACCGACAACATGTCGGTATCTGGCGAGACCATCGATTTCGGCCCTTGCGCTTTCATGGACGGCTACGACCCCGCCACGGTGTTCAGCTCCATCGATGTGGACGGACGCTATGCCTATGGCAACCAATCCAACATCGCCATCTGGAATTTGTCGCGCTTGGCCGAAGCCTTGCTTCCGCTGCTGGCCGAGGACAAGAAAGACGCCATTGATATGGCCAATCAAGCCTTGTCGGACTTCGTGCCCCTCTTCAACCACGCCTACGAACAGGGCATGCGCCGCAAGATCGGCTTGACTACGGAGCAAGAGGACGATGCCGCCTTGCTGCAAGATCTGAAAAGTCTGATGCGCGCCAGCCACGCCGACTTCACCCTGACTTTCCGTTATTTGGATCAAGCCAAAGGCCGCGAGCAATTCGAGGACAAAGACGCGTTCAATGCTTGGAAAACGCGCTGGACGCAACGGCTGGAATCCGAAGGCAGTTCGCCGGAGCTAAGCCAAGCCGCCCGCAACGCGGTCAATCCCGCCCGCATTCCACGCAATCACCAGATCGAGGCCTTGATCAAGGCCGCTGTGGACCATGCCGACTTCCAACCGTTCCGGCAGATGCACCGGGCGCTAGAACAGCCCTTCATCGACAATACTGACTTTGCCGCCTACGAGGTCCCGCCGCTGCCGGAAGAACGGGTGACCGAGACGTTCTGCGGGACTTGACTTAAGCTTCGCGCCAATTGCCCGGCCCCATGCCGTCCAGGGTCCACTCGCCCACCGACCAGCGGATCAGGCGAAGAGTGGGAAAACCTACCGCAGCGGTCATGCGGCGGACTTGACGATTGCGGCCTTCGCGAATGGCGATTTGAATCCATGCGGTGGGAATGGCGGCGCGAAAGCGGATGGGCGGATCGCGCGGCCACAGATCGGCGGGTTCATCCATGGCCTTGACCTGCGCGGGTAAAGTTTTGCCGTCCTTCAAATCCACGCCCGTCCGCAATTGATCTAGCGCGGCTTGGGTGGGAATGCCTTCTACCTGAGCCCAATAGGTCTTGGCCATTTTATGTTTGGGATCGGCGATCAGCGCTTGCAGTTTTCCGTCGTCGGTCAACACCACCAGCCCTTCGGAATCCCGATCCAACCGGCCAGCCGGATACACGCCGGGAACGGGCACGTAATCGGCCAGAGTGGCCCGACCGGCCTCGCGGTCGGTAAATTGGGTCAGCACATCATAGGGCTTGTTGACCAGGATCACTCGGCTCATAAAACTCTCTCGATCAGGCGTGATATGGCGTCACGGATCTTGGGCACCGCCACATGTTTGTAGGGAAACTCGGCTTGGGAATCGTCCAGATGCAGCAACATACAGGCATTGGCCTCGAAGAA
>CAIYCT010000026.1 GCA_903924765.1 uncultured Rhodospirillaceae bacterium
ATTCCGAACTATGGATATCCTTTGCAATAGGGTTGTCGATGGTCGTAAACGTGAATTCACTTTCGATGGTTACCGGGCTAATTTTGTATTTGACGTTAAACCCGCCTAACGTTTGATTTTCGTTGGTTTCAATGATCTTTGCGTGTTGGACCGAAACACCAATTTTTTCGTTTAGGCCAAGTGGCCAGTTCAAATGAGCCCCTGAAACGTCATGATAATGACGGGGGGAAATATCCTGTGGCCGGGATGCCAATTCGTCGCCCGGTTGCCAATAAAGCTGGATATCGGGCAACAGAAATTGTTCGCTGCTGTAAAGGGCGGAAAGACCGGTCGCATAATCCGAGTACCCATAAAACGTAGCGATAGGACGGGTGGTCGTCGCAACCAGCGGGGCCGCATGGACCAAATTCCAGTCCCCCACGGGTGACAGCATCTTGCCTGTGCGGAAGGTCAGAGAATCGGTGATATTGAAATCGTTATAAAGCCGCTCCAGAACCGCCCTGCCGCGTGAGCCTTTGGTGTTGTCGTGAGTCTGAAGCAGCGGCAAGCCTGATAGCTCTGTTTCTAAAAAGGGATTGACCCACTGATTTACATGCCCGGACACGAACAGACTTAAATCGTCAAGGGAAAGCACTTTTCTAGAGCCGAATGGCAATTCCAAAGCAACGCTGGTGTACCCTGAAATATTGAAGTCGCCTACGTCCAGACCGTTACCCAAAGTGTAATCGTCAGCCTCATATGATGGCGCCACTGATATTAGCAGGGATGAAAGAGAGAACAATATTGCCTTGAAGAATAAACGCACCAGCCCCCCCCTCTTGAACTTTGACAACAGCGCCTCGAATATCCTCATACACCGATACTTTCCGGATATATGGGATTTCCATTCATACTTTCGGGCACAATAATCACACATACCGCTTTTGAAAAGCGGTCATATTCTAGTCTCCTGGTTAGACCCGACATACCGCGCCAGTTTTTAATTGTTCTTCGTCTAGTTGTATCCCTACTCACATGCGATCATGGGGCGTTAATCTGATTGACCGCTCGGCACGGCTTGATAGGATTTGACTTCCCTGTAAGGAGCGATGCCATTTCCTCCGATCCGAAGACCGATAACCGCATTGACGCGGCATTGTACAATCACCTGCTTGGTGTTGCGGCTATACCCTTGATCGGCAGTGCTGCGGGAAGCGTGCTGGTGGCGACGGCCTCATGGGGGTCAGTGGACGAAAAACTGTTGAGCGGCTGGCTGTTCCTGGTCTTCGCCGTGATCCTCGTCCGGATCCGTTTGACCCAGCGCAGCATTCGCCACATCAAACAAAACGGCTATAAGCGTGTTGAGGCTTTGGTTTACGCCTGGACCACAGGATTGTCAGGAATCGCATGGGGGATCTGCGGACTGTTGGTCAATCACGCCGATACCCCAGCCAAAGTGGTGATCATCACTGCCATACAATCCATGATTATGGGCGGCGTTCTAACCTTGGGCGCTTTCCTGGCGTCTTTCCTGGCGTTTGCCTTGCCGGAGATCATTCCCATGATGGTTGTGCTGCTGGTTTCGGGTGGCGTCGCCAATACGGTTTTGTCGATTTATAGCCTGATCTTTTTGGTTCTGATGATTGGCATCGCCCGACGTTACAATCGGTCCTTGCGCCAAACCTGGCAACTGACCTTCGACAATCAGGACTTGCTGAGCGCCTTGACCCAAGCCAATGACCGGTTGGCGATCCTGGCCGAAACAGACGGGATGACGGGGCTGGCCAACCGTCGCCGCATCGACGAGGCGCTGGTGACCGAATTCTCGCGTCTGCGCCGGTCCAACGCCCCCTCTCCTTGCTGATGTTGGACGTGGACTGCTTCAAATCCTATAATGACACCTACGGCCATGTGGCCGGGGACGACTGTCTAAAACGCATTGCCTCGGTCTTCCAGGTGACGCTCAATCGCGCCTCTGATTTCGCCGGGCGTTATGGCGGCGAGGAATTTATCGGAATTCTACCGGAGACGGATCATGATGGCGCTACCCAACTGGCCGAGCGCATTCGCGCCGAGGTTGAAGCCCTCGACATAACCCATGCCGGTTCATTGATCGGTCCTTGCGTTACGGTCAGCCTGGGAGTGGTCACCGTCAATTGCTCGGCTATCACATCCTTCTTGGACGCGGTGGCTCTGGCGGACCAATATTTGTATCACGCCAAGGCGCTGGGTCGGAATCAGGTCTGCGCCTGGAACGGATTCCGACCGGAACCAGCCGTGCTGGATGGACAATCAAATTAGGACGTAGCCAATTCCTTGGCGCGAGCGTTGATCCACTTTTCCAGTTCCATGACGTGCTCGGCTTCCTCGGTGGCAAATTCAATGGCCATCACGCGAATCTCTTGATCGGCGGTAGTGTTGGCGATGTTTTGATAGAATTGGTAGCCGCTGCGCTCGCCATCCAACGCCAATTGAATGGAATAATCGATCGTCATAAGATAGTGTGAGGCTTCCATTGACGTGGCTTCCGGGCTGTCACCAGCGGACCAAACGTAATCACCTTCCTTGATGTCGGGCAGATCGTGATACCCGGACCGGCGCTTGGCCTGAGCCAGATGCAGGCGGGAGAAATGCGCCAATTTGCCGAAGAACGCCGCGCTTTCCAAATTGCCGTAGCTCTTCATGGCTTGCTCAAGGTCGCTAAAGCGGTTGGCAGCATCTTCTTCCAACTTAATGGCATGGGCTAAAAATTCGGCAACGTCGCGCATGAATCAATCCTTCAAAAAACATGAGTGGGCGATAGGAGCGGCAGACGGCAGACGGATCAGAATCAGACATAGAAGTATCTTTGCTGTCAACGCCTCAATTTCAATGACCACAAGAAGATGTTCATGCGTTTCCGGCGCGAGGCAGAACGCGAACGCCCAACAAGCCCAATACAGCCACGATGACGCTAGCCGTGCCCAGATTCATCATCAGAACGAACACCGTGGCCTCGACCACGTGACACAGCAGATGGGCCACGTCGGCAAAGGCCGCCACGGCCACGGCCGACAACCAAGCGGTATTGGAGCGCGCCAAGGGTTTGGCCTTGCCCACCGCCAGCCACAAAGCCAGGGCCAAGGGAATGCTGGCCGCCACCAAGGTGGTCAAACAGTTGACGGCGGAATCCTCCACCGGTTTGGCGTCCAATATGCTCACCCAATGGATCAAACACCCCCACCCCACACCCCAAATCCACAAAAGGGCCGATGGCAACGGCAACCAAGTCCAGGACTTCCGACCACCGGGCAAGCTGATCTCCAACGCGGCCAAGGTGGCGGTGACACCGGTCAACCATGCCGCAATGACCGCGATCACATAGGAGGATTGAGCAAGCTTGGTCTGAATATCGGGGCGAAATCCCTGCTTCCAACACACCAAAGCAATGACCAAAGTGGCGAGCGCGGACAGCAAACCGGCGCGCCGACCGGGCGGAGCCAGACGTTTGACAGGAGCCAGAGACTGACTCAATTGGGCAATCAGGTCTTCCGTCGCGTCGGTCATTTTTCTTTTCCTTCCGTCAAAAGACTCCGCAATCGCTTGATGGCCCGGTGAACCGAAACCTTCAACGCCTGTTCGGATTGGCCGCTGTGCAGCGACGCTTCTTTCAACGACATCTCTTTCAATTTCAACAACTCCACCGCTTGCCTTTGGCCGTCCGACAACTGGGTCATGGCGGAGCGCAGCAAGCGTGCATTTTCTCTTTCTTCAAGACTATTCGATTCATCAATCGAAATAGTTTCATGCTCCTCTTCAAAAGGAATTTCCCGCGCCAAGGTCCGCCCCTCTTTGCGCAATCGATCGATCAAGCGATGGCGGGCAATGGCCGCCAACCACGGCGCGAATGGTCGCTCGGGGTCATAGGTATGGCGAACCGAATGCATGGTCAGCAGAATGTCTTGAACCGCATCCTCGGTCTGATCGCGCTCGATCCCCGCCTTGTAAGCGACGCTGCGCAGCCACGGCGCGATCCCCTTCAGCAACAAGGTGTAAGCGGCCTTGTCGCCATCCTGGGCGCGGAGCATCAGAGTGGACCATTGGACGGTGTGTTCGTTCATGGGGCGAACGGTACGCCAACAATTTTTAAATTCAACCTGTAACCTTCGCTCCCCCCCCAGTCGTACAGTCGGTTAAGGTCCCGCTATCGGGGCCGATCATTCTTAGGAGAACGCTCAAATGAACCGTACGATCCTGACGTCCGCTCTGTTGGCTTCCGCCGTTGCCATGGCTTCAGCCACTGCGGCCCCCACCAAAGCCAACGCCGACGACATGCCCAAGATGGTGAAATGCTATGGCGTCAACGCCGTTGCCAAGAACGACTGCTCGCAAGGCCCTCATTCCTGCGCCGGTCAAGCCACCAAGGCGCGTGAAGGCCAGTCTTTCGTTTTGTTGCCCGCTGGCGCCTGCGAGAAAATCGATGGCGGCACTTTGAAGCCCATGTGAGTGTAGGATGATGTCGGCAGTGCCACATCGCGTGTCCCCGATCCCCGCTGCGGCGGGGATCGGCCTGCGCTTTCCCCATCATCGCGCCGTGATCGAAGACAAACCCGTGGTGGCGTGGATGGAAGTCCATAGCGAAAATTATTTGGGCGGCGGCGAACCGCTCAAGGCTTTGGAAGCGGCGCGGCGCGAGTGGCCGATTTCACTGCATGGCGTCGGCTTATCCCTGGGCAGCGCCGACGGAATCGACTTAACCCATGTCAAAAGGCTAAAAGCCTTGGCGGATCGCATCGATGCCGGGTTGGTGTCGGACCATCTGTCGTGGAGCATCGCCGACGGCGCTTATCTGGGCGATCTACTGCCCCTGCCTATGACCGAGGAGGCCTTGGACGTGGTTGCCGCCAACGTCGCCCGTTTTCAAGACGGCATGGGACGGCGGGTTCTGGTGGAAAACCCCTCCTCTTACCTGCGCTACCGTCATTCCACCATTCCGGAATGGGAATTTCTGGCCGAAGTGGCCAAACGAACCGGCTGCGCCGTCTTGCTGGACGTCAACAACGCCTATGTCAGCGCCAGCAATCACGGTTGGGACCTAACAACCTACTTTGACTCCATCCTGACCACCGACATTTTGGAGATCCACTTGGCCGGACATTCGGTCAGAACCTTTAAGGATCGTCAGATCCGGGTGGACGATCACGCTTCGCCGGTCTGCGATGCGGTGTGGGCCTTGTATCGCCAGGTTGTTGACCGGATCGGCGCTGTGCCCACCTTGATCGAATGGGACAATGATCTGCCGCCTTTGTCCCGTTTGGTTGACGAAGCCGACTTTGCGCAAACTATTTTAGGGAAGACAGCCGATGCCGACGCTGCATGAGGTTCAAACCAGCATGACCGCCACGCTGCTGTATGGCGGCGCGGACGCGTTCGCGCTGATCGTTGAGGAGCCGGAGCGCCTGGACATCTATCGCAACACGGTAGAGTCCGTGTTGTCCGGCGCGCTGCGCATAACCTTCCCCATCGTCGATGCCTTGGTGGGCGCGGCCTTTTTAGACGCCGCCGGGTTGGCTTTCGCCAGAACCTACCCGCCCGCTTTGGGCTGTCTCAATGATTGGGGCCAGGATTTTCCGGCATTTCTGGAAAGTTTCGAACCTGCCGCCAGCCTAGCCTATTTGCCCGATGTGGCGCGGTTGGAGTGGGCCATTGCCACCGCCGCCAATGCCCAGGATGTCCCTGTGCTATTGCCCGAAAATGCCACCCTGCCGTTGCGTTCCCATCCCTCTTTCAGTTTGATCAGCGTGCAATGGCCGGTGGTGGAAATCCGGCAGGCGGTTCTTGAAGACGATTTCACCGGTCTTTCGCTAACAGCAGAACCCCGTTGGCTGGTCGTCAGCCGATTGGGCGAAGACATTCTGATCCGTGCTCTGAGCAGCGAGGCCGCCCATTTCACCCAATCCCTTATCGACAACCGCAACCAGGTGGATCAAATGGATCAAGACCGTGTCGAAGTTCTAGCCCAGCATCTGCTGAGCGGGTGTTTTCAGGAGAATCCAGCATGAGGATCGCCACGCAAGCTATTGATTTTCTGAACTCTATTCCGCAGACCCTGTTGGCGATCCCGGCGCGGCTGGCCCTAGCGACAGTGTTTTGGAATTCGGGCCAAACTAAAATCGCCGACTGGGACGCCACCTTGTATCTGTTTCGCGAGGAATATCGCCTTCCCCTACTGCCTCCCGAACTGGCCGCCCATATGGCCGCTGCAACCGAATTGACCACCCCGGTGCTGCTGGTTATGGGGATTGCCACCCGGCTGACCGCCCTTGTTCTGTTGGGCATGACATTTGTCATACAAATTTTCGTGTATCCGCAAGCCTGGCCAGTCCATATTCAATGGCTGGCTATGTTGCTTTTCCTTCTGTGCCGGGGTCCCGGCGCCTTGTCTTTGGATGAAGTGATCAGACGCCGTTTTGGTAAGATGCCTGCTTCCTAAAGGAAAATTTCCATGAGAATTGGCGTCCGTCTTGGACTTTCATTTGCTCTGATTCTCGGGTTGTTGATTGCCGTCTCGGCGGTGTCGCTTTACAGCGTTCATCGCTTGGCATCCGTGACTAATTCCATTGTCTATACGCAAACCAATCGCGTCTTTTTGGCCCAACTCTCCAATCAGCATTCACAAGCCGCCGCCAATGACCTTTTGAAACTGTTGTTGACAACGGATCAAGTCCGTCGCGTCCCGCTTTATAACGCCATGGATACCGAGCTTGCGGCATCGGATGACGCTTTGACTAAAATAGCGAATTCCATGCTTGATCCCGGAGATGACGCGCAGTTGAAACAGCTCTGTACGGCGCGGGATTACTACCACAGCAGCTTTGGCGACACCGTCGTCATGATTGAAGCGGAAGGCCTGGAAAAAGCCAGGGATCATTTTGAAACCGTAACGGCGAAAGCGTTGGAAGAGTTGTTGCGGCAAAGCTCGGAATTCGCCGGAAATCAACGCCATAAGATGCTGCTTAGTCTTGATCAATTGCAACAAACACAACGGGTTGTTCAGCTTGTTGTGCTCATTTTGGCGCTTGTCGCCACGGTGATCGGCTGCGTCCTGGCCGCCCTCATAACCCGCGCGATAGTGCGTCCCATCGCCGAAGCCGTGACCGTGGCGGAAACAATTGCCGACGGCACGCTGGACGGGATTGTCCCCATTGGCAAAGACGATGAAATCGGCAAGCTGTTAAGCTCATTGGGGGTGATGCGCGACAGCATTGTCAGCCGCGAGAACAAAATCAAGCGGCTGGCTTATGTGGACCTTCTTACCGAACTGCCCAACCGAACCGCGTTCATTGAATCCTACGCCAGCTGCATCAATGATGATTTTGGCGCCATAGTCCAATTGGACCTTGATCGTTTTGGGCTGATCAACAATGCCTTGGGACATGATGTCGGCGATCTTCTGATAAAAGAAATTGGTCTGCGCCTGGGACAACACGCTCTTTGTCCGCCGCAGCGGATGGCCAGATTATGGGGGGATAAATTTGTCTTTCTGCTGTCGAAAGCCGATCGGCAGATAGCCGCCGCTTTTGCCGAAGCGGTGGTGAAAGCGCTCAAACCTCAGGTCGTGATCGGTGGTCAACGACTGGATGTGAGCGGCACGATGGGCATCGTGCTTTATCCACAGGATGGGACCGATGCGCTGGCGTTGCTCAGCCGGGTCGAGCTTGCGGTGACTTGGGCGAAAAGGCGGCATCGAAGCGTCGCTTTTTTCACCGAAATCGGCCATGAACCGACCCATGAGCAATTATCCTTGATCGGAGAAATGAGAGAAGCCCTGGAACGCCAAGAGTTCATCGTTCATTACCAGCCCAAACTCTCGTTAGAAACCAATCGCGTCACCAGCGCCGAAGCGCTTGTGCGGTGGAACCACCCGGATAAAGGGCTTATTCCCCCCAGTCGCTTCATCCCCTTCGCCGAACAAACCGGGTTTATTCGCGAAATTACGCCGTGGTTGCTGGATCATGTCATCAAACAAGCAGCGGACTGGCGTCGACAAGGGCTGTCGCTTGTTCCCTCCGTCAACCTATCCGCTCATGACTTGCTTAATTCCTATCTGGTCGATTACATAACAGGGTTGCTGGATAAACATGGGCTTGCGCCGGAAGGCTTGTGCCTGGAAATTACGGAAAGCGCCTTGATGGAAGAACCGGAACTGGCGCTGAAGCACCTTGATGAGCTTTCCCGATTGAAATTGAAACTGTCCATCGACGATTATGGCACCGGTCAGGCATCGCTTGCCTACCTTAAAACCTTGCCGGTCAATGAACTTAAAATCGATCGGGCCTTTATTACTGATATTAATCAATCCCCTAAAAACGCGGCAATCGTTCGATCAACGATCTTGTTGTGTCATGAATTGGATCTTTCCGTTGTCGCCGAGGGCGCGGAAAACCACGAAGAGAAGGATTGGCTTTATCAAAATAACTGCGATATGGTCCAAGGATATGTAATCGCGAAACCGATGCCGGTGGATCGTTTTGTGATTTGGTTATTAGAGAACACGTAAATATAAGAATTTTTTGTCACATTTCTAAGCGGATATGGCTTTGATTATTCAATTTTTTTATTCAGTTGTCAGGGTGATGACGTCACGCTTGCAAAGCATAGGAGCGGTTAAATGCCTGGTACATTGACCATTAAAACGAAAATCATGGCGTCCTTCGCGTTTCTGTTCGCCATTCTGGTCGCGTTGGGGGGCGGTTCCATCAACCGCATCGCCACCATTGACGATCTGGGCCAACAGATGAAGGACAAATGGCTAGACGGATCGCAGCTTGTAGGAACCCTGACGGCTCAGACCGGCGCTTACCGCATTGCCGAGGGCGTGTTCATCCTAGCCGAAACCGACGATGAACGGCAAAAGGCCGAAACCGACATGGGGTTCTTCGCCGAAACCATCGAGGAAACCCACAAGAAATACGGCACCTTGGTCGAGGGTGGCCCCGGAAAACAAACCTTCGATGAATTCAAGGACAACTGGACCCAGTATCTAAAAGTCAGCGCAACGGTTCGCGACAAGATTCGCCACGATCAAAGCGCCGACGCGATCCAACAGTTCCGCGCCGAAGGACGACGTCTGTACGATTTGACCAACTACAAGCTGTCGCAACTCAACGAAATCAATGCCAAGGGCGCCGACGCGTTAAAGGAACGCGGCGATCACATTTACCAGTCCTCGCTTTGGGTTCTGATCGGCGCGGTGCTGTTTACCTTGCTGGCCACCCTAGCCATGGCGGCGTATCTTATCGCCAATATCTCCACACCGGTTTTCGCCATGACCAGCGCTATGGGACGCTTGGCCAACAATGATCTGAACGTGGAGATTCCGGCGGCTGAACGCGGTGACGAAATAGGATTGATGGCCAAGGCTGTAAAAGTGTTCAAAGACAATGCCGTCAAGGTTCATGCTTTGCAGCGAGGTCAGGAATTGATCGCCGCCAACGCCGAAGCCGATCGCAAGAAAGTGCTAAATGAATTGGCCGACCGCTTCGAATCCAGCGTGATCAAAGTGGTTCAAGTGGTGTCCAAATCGGCCGCCGATTTCCAAAGCACGGCGCAAACCCTGTCCACGGCCGCTCAACAGACCGGCGCGCAAGCCAACAACGTCGCCACCGAATCGGAAACCGCCACCGCCAACGTCCAGACCATGGCCGCAGCCGCCGAAGAATTGTCGGCCTCGATCAGTGAAATTAGCCGCCAAGTGAGCGAAGCGGCTCAGATTTCAGAATCGGCAGCCGAGCAAACCGCCCGCACCAACGATATGGTGCTGACTCTGTCCAATACCGCCGACAAGATTGGCGAAGTGGTCAATTTGATCAACGACATCGCCAGCCAAACCAATCTGCTGGCGCTGAACGCCACCATCGAAGCGGCAAGGGCTGGCGAAGCGGGAAAAGGCTTCGCCGTGGTTGCCAACGAAGTCAAAAGCTTGGCCAATCAAACCGGACGGGCGACCGAGGAAATCCGCCAGCAAATCGCCAACGTTCAAGATCAAACCAAACTAGCGGTCACCGCCATCAAGGATATCGGTGAAGTAATCGACAAGGTCCGCCAGATTTCAACCAACATCGCCGCCTCGGTGCAAGAACAAGGATCAGCCACCCAGGAAATCGCTCGAAGCGCCCAGCAAACCTCGCATGGCATGCAGAATGTCAGCGCCAGCATCGACGAGGTGATGCAATCGGCGTCACGCACCCAAGGCGAATCCGAAACCGTGACCACATCCGCCAGAACTTTGCTGCAAAATTCCGAAAACCTGCGCAGCGAAGTGACTAACTTTTTGTCCAAGGTCAGGAACGGGTAGAACAGTTATTCAGACATAATCACTTATAACACGCGTCATGGCCGGACCAGATCCGGCCATCCATGTCTATGGGCTTAAGTTATTGTTTCAAATGATGTTTAGACTGAAACACGTGGATGCCCGCGTCAAGCGCGGGCCTGACGAAAGAGGGGGGGCAATTGTATCGCCAGCAGCTCTAGCGTCCCTCTTCATCCGCCAGTAAGCGGGCGATATCGTCGTCGCCCAAGGGTTGGTCGTCTGGTTTGATTTGGACCTTGCGGCGCAGGTGATAGACCACCTGCCGACCGAAATCCTTGGCCAGGGACAATTGCCCCACATATTCCGAGACATAGCGGTCCTCGAATTCGGTGGCCAGTTCCGCTCGCAAGGCCGATTGTTCGGCGGTCAACACCGCCACGAATTGCTGGGTGGCGTAAACATGGCCGATCACCGTCACAGGCTCGAGCCGAGCGGCGCGGTTGATGTGGCTGCCGTAGAAGTTGGTGCGATTACAAATAGGATCGATGGACTCGAACACCGGCCCTGTGTGCAGCGAAATGCGCAAATTCAGCCGGTGTGGCAACCGACCGCGCAAGGATTCCGAAGCCCGATCGGCGGTTTCTTGCAGGGTCAAAGCGTATTCGGCCATGGGAGTGGCTTTGTCCATGACCACGAAAATGGCGTCGCCCCAAGTGTTGATGAATTTTGGATCAAGGCCTGACGAGACCAGTCCGTCGCGCAACATCGCCAAAAAGTCCAGATAAACCGGCACATATTCCTCGGCCAAGCGCGAGTAGCCGGCAATATCGCAGAACATCATGCTGCGAATAACCCGGCCTTCCGCTTGCGTCTCGGACTCATCCTCCAGATTGTACGAGAAGGCAGGCGCTTCGCCGCCGGTTAGTTCGGGATGTTGCTGCAATAATCCGTCCAGATCGATGATGCGAAGGCGCGAGATATCTTCCCACTGATCGATGAACTCGCCCGCTCCGCCCACCAGCGACCCCGGCATCATGTCCCACACAGCCAACAAGGTGGGGTGAGAGCATAAGAACCCGGCCCGCAACGTCGACAGGCCATGCAGACATTGATTGGCAAAGCGATAAAGGGAGGTGTGGCCCAGATACCGTTCCTCGGTGGCGAAGGTGATGGTGGTGGCCAAACGGACCGCATTTCTAAATCGCATCTCCCACCGGGCTCCGCCGTAACGGACATTGTGGGCGATATAATCATCCATGGCGAAGGGCAACACCAAATTGACTTCGCCGCCCCGTTCCAGCATGGCTTCAACGAACAACAACTCGGACCCGCACGATGCCATGGAAAAGCCGATCCTGGCATCGATTTCGTCCAGTCGGGCCGAGATTTCCGCCCGCACGGCGCTTTCAAGGCCGGGAGGGAAATGCGGACTTGCATCGGGACGATCCAACTCCTGACCGGTGAACACCACAACCTGGGGCGGTTTGATCAAAGCTTCGACCGCGTCGGGAACCTCGATGCCGCGATCCCGGAACAGAGCAATCTGCTTCAACAACGCCACCACCGGCTGATAGCCGATGCCTTCCAAGGAAGAGGCTTCGCTTAAGGACGCCACAGCATCGTCGCGCCGCCCCAGCAGCAATTGCGCCACTCCCAAAGTCGCCAACAGTTCAAACCGGGTTTCCGGACCGATATCCTCATCGTTTTCCTTGTCCAGGATATAATCGACCACTTGAGCGGCCAAATCCAAGGCCTGGGAGCGATTGCCCAAAAACCACAACGCCGTGGCGGCATGGATGCCGTCCTTGGGTCCTCCGCCCGCATGGAAGGCCCGCAAATACAATTCGCTGAATAATTCCAGATCGGCCCTGTCGCCCGATTCCAGCCACGCTTCGCGGAACACCTGGGCGATGGCGCCATAAGTTTCGGCGTCGGCGGTGGTTTGCAAAGTGCGGCCGCGCGCCTTTTCCAGCGATTCAACCATCTCGATCATGGCGGACAACGACTCGTCGTCAAAGCCCCCTGCCCGCTCCATGGCTTTCTTCAGGCTGGATTCCAAACGTTGAAACGGAGATTTGTCCACCAACAGACTTTCCAGAACCGGTTCCAACAACCGTCTGGCTTCGGCGTCGGCGCCGGTCTGGGACAGGGCTATAGCGCCGTAGATAGCCAATTTATGGCTACTGGGATATTGCTTCAATCCGGCGCGGCAGGTGTCATGCACCAAAAAATTCTGCCCGTCGTCCAACAGCAGACGAGCC
>CAIYCT010000027.1 GCA_903924765.1 uncultured Rhodospirillaceae bacterium
AGGCCAGAGAATTACATACCTGTATGACCTCATGGACAGCGCGTATGATGCCGCCGGTATCATCAACCACAGCCGCTTCCTTGGCCACGTTCCAATCATCGATCTAAACTTCCGTGCCGCAACGGACATTAAAGAGCAGCATGAAGCCGAGATAAAACGCCGCGAATTCATTCATCAGACTGATCCGGATCGCATCCTCTACAGATTCCGAACCATGGTTGAGCGGATAAACGCCCGTCTAAAGGACGAGTTCGGCGGACGATTTGTTCGTGTCAGAGGAGCCATTAAGGTCAAATGTCACCTCATGTTCGGAATGCTCGCGCTCACTGTCGATCAAATTCTTCGGGCGCTGAGACCAGAAACTCGAACAGCATGAACACTCACATAGCCATAAAATCAGTCCCGTCATTAATTATGCAACTTGCTCAGGGATCCGAATATCCAGCCGTGGTCATCCCGCTGATGATGCAGCACTACATGATGCTGGAGCGCAACCTCATCTACACCGGCATCACCCGAGGGCGAAAGTTGGTGGTGCTGGTCGGACAGAAGAAAGCGATCGGCATCGCCGTGCGCGGCGCAAAGGATCGCCGCCGGTGGTCGAAGCTACGGGAGCGGCTGGCCGGAAGTTCGAATTAAGCGCTTAACCCAGAACCTCGCAAAATATCCATTTTGTGAGGTCTCAAGCCACCCTGCTGATGTGGTGGGCGTTTATTAAATTTGCCTAAAATCCTATCTGTCGCCGAAGTGGCAATATGGAAAGGGTCTCAGTCTCTGGCCCGTGCGTCTGAGCCGGACAGTGTACTGTCATAAGCAAAATAATATTGTTACTTCTCAATGAGATGGCCTTAGAATCGGCGAGCCCAGAACTTTCCCTAACCCAAGCGTGCGAAACTTATCGCAAAAGTCAGTCACTTTCGCGCGGATGTTTTGCAAAACATACCCCATTGAAAACACAGGAGTGAAGTTTCCCGATTTTCATGATTCGAATGTCCTAAGTTTCGCATGGTGGCTTATGACAGTACACCGTCCCACTCAAACGTATTGGCCTCTCTCCCGCACCGGCACCGAGATGCGGCGGGGCTTTTTGTCAGCCTGTCCGCCCAGTATGGTCCGACCGAGGGGCATTCAGGTGAGAAGTCCGATGATCGACCAGGCCGACAGCGGTATCCGCGGCTACTCAGACCCCAATTAGCAATAGTGTTGGCCCAACGATTGGGTGGACGTCATGTTATCCACAAACAGGGTGACGGTGTCATACTGCATGTAATGTCATAGTGTGAGCACTCATGGCGTGAGTAGCGTTATCAGTGATATCCACGGTGAAGTGATCGTCCTGGGCAATATGGCCTGATTCCGGTGAATACACAAAAGCATTATTATTAAATACAACGGAGCCGTGTGCGGGGGCACCGTTATTATCGACTGAGTACGATAGGCCATCTCCATTTGAAGCAGCGGCCAGAATCATCCCCTTGTACGACGATGCATTCGTGCTTACCATTATCTCTGCCGACGAATTCTGATTGGCGAGATCAATAAAGCTTGGGGTTCCACTGGAGGTTCCAATGCCGTAGTTAGATCCTGATACGGAGTTAGCAAAATAATTTCCCGCATGCTCATCGAACGTCCAATAACCCACAAGGCCACTTTCGTTGCCGGTCATGGTATGTGATGTTTCCTGGACTATCTGAGCTTGGCTGTTCGCGGTAGACCAAATGCGGACGTCATTTAGAGCGCCATTCATCCCGCTACCCATGATTAGGCTTGCGAACGTAGAGGCACCCAACGCGTTAGGTGTGATCCCTGTCAAATCAGCGACATCGTTATTGTCAACATACAGGTGCATGGTTGAAGCAGAATTGTCGTAGGTTGCCGCCACATCGTGCCAGGCTCCGTCGGACAGACTGGCTCCATTGCTGGTAACTGTAGTGGTGGAGGTTCCGTTGCCAACGGTGAATTGCAGATGGCCGCCGGCGTCAACCGCCAACTTGTAGCCACCGTTGGCGGAAAGATCATCGATGATGCTGCCGCCCGCCGCCGAGAACTGTACCCAAGCTTCCACGGTCAGCGCTGCCGTTGGCTCCAGCGCAGCCGCGGCCGCAACGTCGACGTGGTTGGAGCCGTTGAACCCAAGCGCGTGGTCGTCGACCACCGTCGGTCCTGGAGTGACGCTGGTGGAGATGTTCACGGTGTCGGCGCTGACATGGCTACTGCCGCCGGTGGCGCTGGTTGCGGAGAGATCAACGACGCTACCGGTGATTGGCTGGTCGCCTCCGGACTCGATCAGACGCACCGACAGTGCGCCGGGCGCGCCTTCGAAGCCATGTCCCGGAAGGAACCGCAACTCGTCGAAGGCGCTCATTACCAACGCCGTGGCGTCGGAAACCCCGGCGTCGATGGCGGTCCAATGGGTGCCATGGTCGGCGCTGTACTGCCAGACCCCCTGATCGTGGCTGGCCCGGTCGCCAACGATCGCGATCCCGACCAGAGCGTCGGCGGCGCTGCCACCCGGAACCGCGTCGGCGGCGTCGCTGAAATGGGTCGCAAGCAGGGTGGCGACGGTGGCCCCCTCCGGCGCGGCGGCGTTCTCGGCCACCGTGGGCAGATGCGCCTCGCCGCTGGCGAG
>CAIYCT010000028.1 GCA_903924765.1 uncultured Rhodospirillaceae bacterium
CAGATGCCGCCCAGATGCTCCCGTTCCACCAAGCCGGTCTTCAGACCCAGTTGGGCGGCGCGAATGGCGGCCACATAACCGCCGGGACCGCCGCCAATGACGATCAGATCAAACGTCGTATCGGACATGATTGCGCTCCCGCTTACAGCAACATGGACAAAGGATCTTCGATCAACGGCTTGAAGGCGGCCAGGAATTCCGCTCCTACCGCGCCGTCGATTACCCGATGATCCACCGACAAGGTCACGCTCATCACCGTGGCGATGGCCAGCGCGCCGTTCTTCACCACCGGCCGTTGTTCGCCCGCGCCGATGGCGAGGATCGCGCCTTGCGGCGGGTTGATGATGGCCGAGAACTCCTTGATGCCGTACATGCCCAAATTGGAGATAGTGAAGCCGCCGCCTTGGAATTCCTCCGGTTTCAGCTTGCCGTCCTTGGCCTTGCCAGCCAATACCTTCATCTCGTTGGAAATGTCGGACAGCCCCTTGCGGTCGGCGTTCTTGACGATGGGAGTGATCAAGCCGTTGGGCGTGGCCACCGCCACCGAGATGTCGATGGTACGATATCGCAAGATCGCCGCGTCGGTCCAAGAAGCATTGGCCGCCGGAACCTTACGCAGCGCCAAGGCCACCGCCCGGATGATGAAGTCGTTGACCGATAATTTGTAAGCATCGGAACGGGCATTAAGATCGGCCCGCACCTTCAACAACGCATCCAGCTCGCAATCGATGGTCAGATAGAAATGCGGAACGGTCTGCTTGGATTCGGTCAACCGCTTGGCGATGACCTTGCGCATGGAGCTGTTGGGGATTTCCTCGACATCGCCAAGAATGGCGGGCGGCGCAACCGGCGCTGCGACGACTGGCGCCACAGCTGTTGCAACGGCGGTCGGTTTGGCGGCAGGCGGGTTCTTAGCCGCTGCTTCCACATCGACTTTGACGATGCGGCCATGGGGACCGGACCCGGCAATGCCGTCCAATGCGATCCCCGCTTGCGCCGCAAGGCGCTTGGCCAGCGGACTGGCGAAGACACGCGCGCCGCCAGATGACGTAACGACCGGAACAGGTGTTGCCGCCACGGGCGCGGCGGCGACTGCAACAGGAGCGGCGGCGACAGGAGCTTTCGCCACAACCTTATCCAGCGCCGAGGCATCTTCGCCTTCGCTCAGGATCAAGGCGATGGGGGCATTGACCGCCACCCCTTGGGTCCCAGCAGGAACCAGAATGCGGCCGAGGATACCCTCGTCCACCGCCTCGAATTCCATGGTGGCCTTGTCGGTTTCGATCTCGCAGATCACTTCGCCCGACTTCAGCGTGTCGCCTTCCTTCTTGAGCCAGCGGGCCAAATTGCCCTCGGTCATGGTGGGCGACAAAGCGGGCATCAACAATTCGATGGGCATGATCCCCCCCTATTTCTTGTAGGAAACGCGCAGAGCGGCCTGGACTACGTCATCCACTTGCGGCAGCGCCAGTTTTTCCAGATTGGCGGCGTATGGCATGGGCACATCGGCCCCGCACACCCGCACCACCGGAGCATCCAACCAGTCGAAGGCGTTTTCCATGATCTGGGCGGCGATTTCAGCGCCGATGCCGGCGAAGGGCCAGCCCTCCTCGATGCTGACGATCCGATTGGTCTTCTGCACCGAGCGCACGATGGTTTCCACATCCAACGGACGGATCGAGCGAAGATTGATCACTTCCGCCTCGACGCCTTGGGCGCTTAGTTCCTTGGCGGCGTCCAGCGCCACCTGAACCATGCGCGAGAAAGCGACGATGGTGACGCCCGATCCCGCCCGCTCAATCTTGGCCTTGCCGATGGGAATGACAAAATCGGTGCTTTCCGGCACGTCGAAAGTCTGGCCGTAAAGCAGTTCATTTTCCAAGATCACCACCGGGTTGGGATCGCGGATGGCCGCTTTCATCAGACCCTTGGCGTCTTCGCCCGACCAGGGAGACACCACTTTAAGGCCCGGACAATGAGCATACCACGACGCATAACACTGGCTGTGCTGCGCGCCCACCCGCGATGCCGGACCGTTGGGGCCGCGAAACACGATGGGACAACTTTGCTGACCGCCCGACATGTACAAGGTCTTGGAGGCCGAATTGATCACATGGTCGATGGCCTGCATGGAGAAGTTCATGGTCATGAACTCGACGATGGGACGCAATCCCGCGAACCCCGCCCCGGCAGCCAGACCGGCGAAACCCATTTCGGTGATGGGGGTGTCGATCACCCGTTTGGAGCCGAATTCATCCAGCAAGCCTTGACTGACTTTGTAGGCCCCCTGATATTGCGCCACTTCCTCGCCCAACAGGAACACAGTCGGATCGCGGCGCATTTCCTCGGCCATGGCGTCGCGCAAGGCTTCGCGCACGGTCTGCCGCTTAGTCGGGCCGACGTCAGTGGGAGCATCGGGGATCGATGCCGCGATGGGTTGGGCCGCAACAGTCACTGGCGCGGGAGCCGCAATCACCGCTACCGGGACGGGAGCCGCCGCTGTAATGGCGGAAGCATCCTCGCCATCCACCAACAGTACGGCGATGGGCGCGTTGACCGCCACCCCCTCGGTTCCGGCGGGCACTAAAATCTTGCCCATGACCCCCTCGTCCACCGCTTCGAATTCCATGGTGGCCTTGTCGGTTTCGATTTCGGCGATGATGTCGCCTGATTTCACTGCCGCTCCCTCGTCTTTCAACCACCGGGCCAATTTGCCTTCGGTCATGGTCGGCGACAGAGCGGGCATCAGAATTTGCACTGGCATGGTCCGTCTCCCCTTAAACGCTGATCAAAACGTCGGTCCACAATTCGGACGGATCCGGCTCGGGACAGGCTTGAGCGAATTCAGCTGCTTCGACCACCACCGCTTTGACCTCGCGGTCAATGTCCTTGAGCTTGGCTTCATCCAAAATTCCGTCTTTTTCGAGCCGCGCCCGGAAGGTGTCGATGGGATCGTGTTGCTCGCGCATCTTGGAGACTTCTTCCTTGGTGCGATACTTGGCCGGATCGGACATGGAATGGCCGCGATAGCGATAGGTCTGCACTTCCAGAATGTACGGCCCCTTGCCCGAGCGGGCGTAATCCAGCGACCGAAGGGCGGCGTCACGCACCGCCAGAATGTCCATGCCGTCGACCATCTCGCCCTTGATGCCGTAAGCGGCGCCGCGATGGTACAGATCGGGACCGGCAGCGGCGCGTTCCACCGCCGTGCCCATGGCGTATTTGTTGTTTTCGATGACGTAAACCACCGGCAACGACCACAGGGCGGCCATATTGAAGGACTCGTAAACCTGTCCTTGGTTAACTGCCCCGTCACCCAGGTAGCAATGACACACGCCGCCATCTTCCTTATATTTATGTGCGAAGCCCAAACCGGTGCCCAGCGGAACCTGCGCGGCGACGATGCCGTGGCCGCCATAGAAGCGGTTGGCGTTGCTGAACATGTGCATGGAGCCGCCCTTGCCCTTGGATAGGCCGCCGCTGCGCCCCGTCAGTTCGGCCATGACGCCCTTGGGGTCCAGGCCGCAGGCGATCATGTGCCCATGATCGCGGTACGAGGTGATGACCGAGTCGGCGGGACCGGCTGCGGCCATCATGCCCACCACCACGGCCTCCTGGCCGATATACAGGTGGCAGAAACCGTTGATCAGTCCCATGCCGTATAGCTGTCCGGCCTTCTCCTCGAAGCGGCGGATCAACAACATATCGCGATAATATCCGATTAAATCGTCTCGGCTGGGCTCGTTCCCCGGCCTGGCTTTGCGTCTGGCAGCAACCATCATCCCCTCCGATGACTAGAATTCGAAATTTGGCACTGTACGATTTTCTGAAATGTCTACGTTTCACATAGAGGCAGCTCGTTCAAGCGGCTGCGATTTCCAATATGGGTAAGCTATTCTTCCCTTTTTGACAAGGGGGAATTACATGAAAAACAGTTATATTGCAGCGCACTATGGTTAATTAACCATGTTTAAGTTAAACTCGCACGCGAATGGGTTCTTGGAATTCAAAACTTTTGGACAAAGACCGTAGCCGTTCGACCAAAACCGGTGAAATGATCGAATTGGCGGCCAATATCAACCGTCCGTTGGTTAGGCGGATATCGTTGAGAATCATGTGCCCCGCTCGCAGCGACGA
>CAIYCT010000029.1 GCA_903924765.1 uncultured Rhodospirillaceae bacterium
CGACCCGAATATCACCTGTTTCTATTTCACCCGAAGCAGCGTCCATTTTTAGCCCCGAAAATAATCGCTATCACACTGATTCTTATAGCAGAATTACGCTATTTCGTCACGGAAACCTTGGGTCATATGGGAAATCCGGGGTCAATATACATTACGACCTTGACCAGTTTCCAGAACTTCCCTTATCCCAAGGATCGGAAAAGGGGGTTATTCGTGAATATTTTATTCTTAAGCGACAATTTTCCGCCAGAGACCAACGCCGCCGCCACCCGGGTGTACGAGCGCGCGGTCTATTGGGCGCGGTGGGGACACTCGGTTACAGTGGTGACGTCGTTCCCCAATTTTCCTCAAGGCAAGTTGCACGACGGCTTTTCCAACGCGTGGCGAGAAGTGTCCGAGATGGACGGCATCAAGGTGGTGCGGGTCAAGACGTTCATCGCCGCCAACCGGGGCGCCGTGCTTCGGGTTTTGGATTTCGTCTCGTTTATGGTCACTGGCGGCCTCGCCGCCCTGCGCGGAGCCAAGCCTGACGTGGTTGTGGCCACCTCGCCGCAATTCTTCTCTGCGGTGGCCGGTTGGCTGGTGGGCAAAGCGCGCGGCGTGCCGTTCGTGTTCGAACTGGGCGACATTTGGCCCGCCTCCATCGCCGCCGTGGGCGTGATGAAGAGGTCGTTGGCTTTTCGCGCCATCGAAGCCTTGGAGCTGTTCTTGTATCGGCAATCGGCCAAAGTGGTGGCGCTGACCCAGGCCTTCAAGGACAATTTGCAAGGGCGCGGCATCGATCCCGACAAAATTGCCGTGGTGATCAATGGCGTCGATTTGGACCGTTATTCGCCGCAAGCCCGCGATCTGGACCTTCAGCGGGAGTGGGGACTAGCGCCCGATATTTTCACCATTGGCTATGTGGGCACCCACGGCATGGCCCACGATCTGATGAACGTGGTCCGCGCGGCTGAAACCATGAAAGACCGAACCGATATCCGGTTCCTGCTGGTGGGGGATGGGGCCGAACGACCGATGATCATGGCCGAGGCCGAACGTCTGGGATTGACCAATATCATCTTCAAAGGGCCGCAGCCCAAAGCGATGATGCCGCGCATTTGGAGCTTGCTGGATGTGGCGCTGGTTCATTTGAAGGATCAGGACACCTTCCGCGAAGTGATTCCGTCCAAGATTTTTGAAGCCATGGCCATGGGGCTGCCGTTGATCCTGGTCGCTCCGTCGGGCGAGGCCAGCGCCATCATCGACAAGACCCGCGCCGGTCTGAACGTTCCTGCCGGTCAGCCGCAAGCCTTGGCCGATGCTGCTAAGCGCCTGGCCGATGACCGCGCTGTGACCGCTGGGTTGGCGGCCAAAAGCTTGAGCAGCGCACCGCTTTATTCTCGCCAAACCCAGGCCGAATCCATGATCGCGGTATTGCAGCAAGTGGTTGGGCGGCGCTGATGGCGGATTTGGGCCGCCCCATCAAACTGTGGTTCAACGGTCTGCACGCCAAAAGCGGCGGTGGCTTGACCTATATGCAAGAGATGGTTCCGCTCTTGGCTGCCGATCCGCGTTTCAAGCTGACCTTGGCCTTGTCGCCAGGAATTGCGCCGCCTGCCGGACTGATGCCGGTTTATCCCCCATCCTGGGCCGCGAGGCTTCGGTCGGTGGCGGCCGAACAAATTTGGTTACCGCTGGCAGCCAAGCGGGGCGGGGCCGATTTGATTTATTCTCCGGCCAATTTTGGGCCGCTCTGGGGGCCTCCCCAAGTGTTGTTGCTGTCCAATTCGCTGGAGGCGGGTGCGGGCGCTCAACGCTTGGGGCTGTGGGCGCTCTGGCAAGCCTACGCCATCGCCACCAAACTGAGTCTGTGGCGCTGCCGCGCCGCCATCGCTGTGTCAAAATCCATCCGTGCCGAGCTCGCCCCGCCAGACAAATGGGGCGCAATCCCAATCATACCACACGGCGTTGCCGACAAATTTACGCCTGATGACGGGCCGAGGCAGGATTTTCTGTTGGCGGTGGGCGATATCTACATTCAAAAGAATTTCCATTCCCTGATCGAGGCTTTTGCCCAGTTAAGCCCGAACCATCCCGATTTGGAGCTGCGCATTGCCGGTCGAATGATCGACGCGGATTATGCCACTCGCCTTCGGGGGGTGATCGAGAAACATAACCTAAGAGAAAAGGTGCGGTTTCTAGGGACCGTATCGCAGGACGATTTGATTGCGCTTTATCGCCGGTGTCGGGTCTTCGTCTTTCCGTCCTTGGCGGAAAGTTTTGGCATGCCGATACTGGAGGCCATGGCGTGCGGCGCTCCGGTGGTGGCTTCTGACCGATCAGCCATGCCCGAGGTGGCGGGGCCTGCGGGATTGTTGGCCGACTCGACCGATAGCGCTGTCTTGGCAAAAACTATTGAGACCGTATTGACGGATACTCTATTGGCCGCGCGTCTGTCCTTGGCCGGGCTTAATTGGACTCGTTCCAAGCACTGGCGCGATGTGGCGAGGCTTACCGCCGATTTTTTGGCAACACCTGCTTTCTAAGTGGCGTTTTAAAAAGATATTTTATGTTTCGTTATTGATTTTCTAAGTATTTTACGACTAAGTGGTTCCAGCGTGTGCGTAGCGCG
>CAIYCT010000030.1 GCA_903924765.1 uncultured Rhodospirillaceae bacterium
CAGCGCGGTACCGGTGGCTGCGGGATCATGCAAGCCGAGATTGGCTTGATAGCGGCATTACGGACGATGCCGTGGACGAGGCAATCAATGACAAGAGCCAGTGGAGAGGGAAGCCATGACCAACCGTGAACTTGCAGCCTCCCTTTCGGAAAATGCGCTTGACCTCATCAAGGAAATTCTCATCCGGCATGAGTGCGCGGTTCTTGGCGGGGCAAAACAAATCCTTGCAGATGCAGTACGCGAGGAACGCGCACGATGGGAGTCTGATGCGCTTCGGTATCGGTTCATGCGCGGCAACGAGAGCATCAAATTTTGGAGCAGGCTTGGCGAACTGAAGCCTATCGAGTGGGACGAGTTCATCGACGCAGCAATGGAGAAAAAGCTATGAGGCTACGCTTGGTCAACCTTACCCTTGCGGATGCGAACGCTTTTGTTGTTCAGCATCACCGGCACAACAAGAAAGTGCAGGGGCATAAGTTCTCAATCGGCGCGGTTTTCAATGGTGGTCTTTGCGGCGTGGCGATTGTTGGCAGACCCGTTGCGCGGAAACTGGACGATGGGGTTACTTGCGAAGTGACGCGCCTTTGTGTTCTGGACGATGCAGCCGCGAATTGCTGTTCTTTCCTGTACCGCGCAGCCTGGCGTGCGTGGTCTGCGATGGGCGGTCAGCGATTGATAACGTACACGCTTGACTCCGAATCAGGCGCATCGTTGCGCGGCGCAGGAGCGCGGGAAGTTGCGCGCTCTCCCGCATGGACGGATGGCAAAGGATGGACAACCAGATCAAACCGGCAATGGCAACCAGTTCATGCAGAGGGAAAAATCAGATGGGAAATTACAGGAGTTCAGCCATGACCAAACGCCGCGTAGTCGATGGTCGCATGGTCATAAACACAGGAACCCGCGTCATGATTCGCCCCGTGGATGACAGTGACAAATACCAATGGCTCCTGCGCGTCATAGCCCACGCTTTCGACATGACCGCTGAAGCGGTGGACGCGAAGATCACCAGGGTTATGGAGGACTATCCGTGTTTCTGACCGAAGCAGAGATCCGCGACCTGACTAAAAAGCAGCGGTGCGACTCCCAGCGCCGGGAGCTGGATTTCTTGGGCATCCCGTACAAGGTGCGCCGGGACGGTAGCCTGCTGGTCCTGTGGGCGGACGTGGCGCCCAGAGGTAATATGGTCGAGCGAGAGCCCCAATTGCACCTATGAGACCCCGGAAAACCGACCGCCATTTGCCGCCCTGTGTCTATGAAAAGCACGGAGCGTATTGGCTCGTCAAAAAGGGCAAATGGACGCGCCTAGGCAACACTCTGCCCGAGGCATTGACCGCCTACGCCGGCACGATTGAGGCGAGCGGCGGGCGTGGAATGGTCAAGCTGATTGACCGAGTTTTCGCGCACCATACGCCAAAGTTATCGAAACACACCCAAGCCAGCTATAAATTGTGCGCCAACAAGCTGAAAAAGGTCTTCGCGGAGTTTGAGCCACACCAGGTCAAGGGCAAGCACGTTGCCGCGCTCAAGCTATCGATGGCAGAGCATCCAACCCGCGCTAACCATACCCTGTCGTTCCTGAAGATAGTGTTCCAGTTCGCGCTCGAATGGCAACTGGTCAATGACAACCCATGCGTCGGCATCAAAACCTACACCCTGGCCAAGCGCAACCGTTACCTGTCGGACGAGGAATTCACCGCCATCAGGGAAAACGCTAAGCCAATTTTGCAAATCGTGATGGATCTCTGCTATCTGACCGGCCAGCGAGTCGGGGATGTCCTGGCGATCCAGCGCAGGGATCTTGGCGAAGATGGGATTTATTTTCAGGCGAGCAAGACGAAAAACACGACAGGAAGCAGGGTTGTCGTGGCGTGGTCGCCGGAGCTGAGGGAAGTTGTCGCCAGGGCGACGAAGCTGAATCCCGGAGTCATCCACCTGACTTTATTGGTCGGCAAGCACAAAAAGCCGCTGACCTACAGGAGCGTGATCGGGTATTGGTGGCAGGCATGCAAGGATGCCGAGGTGAAGGATGCCCACATCCATGACATGAGGGCAAAGAGCGCGACTGACGCCCGCGAACAGGGGCTGGACGCTCAAAAACTGCTCGGCCACGGCAGTGCAGCCATGACCGAGAGATACATCCGCAGGCGGCAGATTCCCGTGGTGACCGGGCCTGCTTCCAAGACCGGAAACACCACTAAAACCTGAAAGTATTAGACAGTCGTATTAGACAAACCCGCACAGACAGAGTATCCATGCGGGTCTCCGGACATTTACATATGGTCGATCAGCACGCAGCCAAAGTCCGCCAAGCATTTGATTCACAACGGAAACCAAGTAAATTTTGTCTAATACGAATTATCATCGCGACCGCCGAGCGCACTGTGAAGATTCTAGTGAGATTTGGGAGTATTAGACAGCAAATTCACCGCTTTTCGAGCTGCGTCTTGACCGTGGCCATGATCTGGTCCCTGACGTCGATCGCGTCGACCAGGGCATCGAGCCGGGCGCTGCAGGCTTTCCCGTACTGAGTCGCCTGGACCAGGGCGCGGGAAAGCTCAAACTGGTCGCCTGTGGTCAGCGGATCCGCAATGATGTCAGGGCACCTTTGCCGCAGCGCGTCCGGGACGGGCGGTGAGACTATCGTTAAGTTGTTGGAGCAGGCCGTCAGGAACACGGCAAGTGACAGCAGCAGGTTGCGCATTTGCGAGATCCTTGATCCGGCGTTGAAGGGTTGTTGCCCAGGCTTGGGACTCATCCAGCTTGGATTGCAGGTTGGCCACATCTTTGGTGTCGGACGCCTGGGCGCCGGCGGCTGCGGTCACTTGCGCGGTTTCCTGAGTCGCCTGGCGCGCGGCATCGGCCACCTGGTAGCGGTGCGCCTTGTACAGATAGCCCCCGCCAAAGCAGAGAATTGACCAGAGCACGAATGCCCCGGAACGGATGGCAATGGCCTGCGGTGTCAGCCCGAACATTTTGCGAACTCCTCACGGCGACGTGTCACCAGCCCGGGCAGCACGCGGCCTCCGGCATAGACCCACTTGAGCAGCTCCTGGCAGGCGCCGACGTAATCCCCGGCGTTCAGTTTCTTGGCCAACCCGGATTTGCAGAAAGCGGTGATGCCCACGTTGTAGGTGAAATCCGCATAGGCATCGAACTCATCCTGGCTGATCGGCACATGAATGCATTGCGCCATACCGCGCGCGTGTTCGTTCACCCTTTCCCCGAGCAGCTTGGTTGCAGCCTCCCGGGTGATCGTCTGGCCCATGACCACGCCCTTGGTCTCGCCAAAGCCGATCGTGGGGGTTCCAACCGGATCCCGGTATGTCTTGCCGGAAAACCCCTCGAAATTGGCAGTGCCCAGAACGGCCGCAGCCGCCACAGTCAGGGTCGCTACTGCCACACGTGTGCGATTTCTCATGTCAGATGTCCTCCTGCCACACCAGGCGCGCAACGATCACGCCGACGGTCGAGATTGCTGTCAGGATCGCAAAGGTGTCCCTGTCGAGCACGTCGGCGTAAATCGGGATCACGACCTGGACGAGCGAAAACAACGTGGCCAGCATCGCCAGACGGATGCTCCACGCCTTGCGCATGATTTCTTTCCAGTTTGGATAAAGTTTCACGGCGCCCCCTACTTGATGCCGACTAAGGCTTTCATGCCTGCCCAGACGGCAAACAGGATTCCGCCGATAAGAATTCCGATCATGACGAGCTGGCCGTGATCGCTCATTTTGCGAAGCCGGCGACCGAAGCGCAGATCCTCGCGGAACTCTTCGACGGACTCAGGGCGGTCAATATCTACCCCTAGAATCGCGAAGGTTTTTTTGACCGCAGAGTTTGCCGCCTCCTCGATAATCTCGCGGTGATGCGGGACGGCCCTGCGCTCGATCTGGTCAGGCGGTCGTGCGGTCATTTACCCGTACCTCCAAAAAGAAAAGCCGCCCGAAGGCGACGGAGTTGGTTCCCCGGTACTGTGATTTATGGGCTGGCGCTAGTCGGGGCAGGATTGCGCTCTGCCACCAGCGACTTCACCGGATCGCTGGCCGCGTCGATGACTGCCTGGGCAGCGGATTTCGCGGCAACGTCGGCGTCGATGCTGTCCTGATTGGTCACGGCACCTTGATCGTCAAGCGCAGGCGGGATTGCTGACAAAGCAACGATCCTCATGCAATCCTCGACGTGCAGCACATCTTTCAGCAGGGCCATGTCAGAGCGAGCCGTTGCACCTTCAGTGAGTGCCGCAGTGATCGCGGCATCGACCGATGCGATAAAAGCCGCCTCGGCGTCTGTTTTTGTCTCTTGGCGAGCCAGACGTGCCGCTTTCAGCTCATCCTCTGCCGTGAACTGAAATCGGATCAGAGATTGAACGCGACGGTTAATATCGAGGTCAGACCAATAATCGCTGACCATCATGTTGATGAAGCTCATGCAATGCTCCTTACCGCTTGGATTTCAACGAAGGCCGAATAGCCAGGCGCGGTGCCGAACGTGACCTTCTCGCGGAAACCGTCAAAGCTGCGCGTCCAGTCTTTCGTACTGCCCTCTTGCTTGACCGCACCAGCCGCCAGCACAGCGCGCGTTTCGTACCCCACAGGCAGGATGAAGTCAGACAGGGCGATCTGCACCGCGCTATTGCCCGCCGTGCAAGCCTTGGACAGGTAGATCGTCGTGCCGCTGATTGCGACGATGACGGTGCTTGCAGGGATGCCTGTGCCGGTCACTGTTGCGCCGATCAAACTGCCTTGTGCGGGATAGGTCAGGCTGGCAACGCTGGTGATCGCGGTATTGCCGTTCACCGTGGTCGCCGTGAAGCCGCCCGAGTAGTCGAAGATGACAACCGGCTGCGCTTTCTTCGCTGCTGCCTCTGCCCTCTTGACCAGTTCCTCGCGCAAGTTCCAAGCCGGGATCGTCACATCGACACCGGGGGAAGTCGTTGACCGAGCGTTCAGTTTGACACCCGAGCCAGCCCGGACAAGCAAGTTTGATCCTGCCGGTACAGCAATGACGTTCGTACGAACTAGGCCAGTCCAGTCTGATTCGTTGGTGGCCGATACCGCAACCCACTTGTCCGTAAGTTCGTCATAGGCAAGATCGGTTACGACTCCGCTATCAGGCAGCAAGCAATTCGCGCCATCGCGGAACATTTCCACTTCCTGTTGATACGCCCATGCAATTTGATCTGGCGACGGTGCAGAGGCAGACAGTTTGACCAGCGCGAGAGTTCCTGCGCTTGGGAATGGTGCGGTCAAGGCGTAGTTATTGCCGATGGTCAGAACTGCATTGCTATTGTTCAGCGTGTTCAACGGGTTGCCGTATGTCGCTCCCCAAAGAGCGCCATTGATGTAGATGGAAAGTGATCCGTCTACGCGGTAAACCGCATCTACCTTGTAGTTGCTGCCATTGTTTGGAACCAAGCCAGCAGAGGCAATGCGCTGTGTTGTTCCGTCATAAGCAACGGCTGACAAAATTCCGTAGCTGCTGACGCCAAGGCCGAAATAAGCGCCCGAACTGTAGTCCCGCATGATCCCATTAATGACCTGTGGAACTACGTTGACACTCGTCTTGGAGTAAGTCAGCAGATTGGCTCCGGTTGTGAGTTGCATACCGCCGATCAGTACGCCGCCCGTATCCCCGCCAAATGCCGTGCCACCAATATTCAGCACTTGAAGCGTTACATATGCCGAACCATTGGCACGGCTTGGGGCCATGCTGATGCGTGCAGTATTTGCATCAATGACTGTTACCACAACACCCGTTGTCGTTGTGCCAGACACAGTTTGAGAAACTGGATCATAGACAAATAGGTTATATGGCGAGAATGTGCCTCCCCCCGGCGCTCCAAAATACAGCTTGTCGGTGCTGCCAGAAACCTTGTAAACATAAAAACTTAGGTTGACTGGAATGAAATTTGTCGGCGCAACGGGTTGATATGCGTAAATACGATTGCCGCCATTCGTGGTAGCCGGTTGCCTGAGCAATGAATAAGCAATGCCGCCGTGCGTTACCGAGTTATCTACAACAATCTCTCCATCCTGATACCATGCGCTTCCCGCTCCAAAAAGTTCGGAGTTCGGCCAAATATTCTCTGTCAGTTGCAGCGTTGCAGGGATATTCATCCACGCGCTAATTACCCATTCGCCAGTACCAAAATCAAGGTCTGCCGAGTAAGGCTCTTGCAGATAATTCGCTGCGCTGAACCCCGAGTAGGAAACAAGCTGGTTCGACGCGGAAGGCGATGATAGGGCTTTGACGAGTGAGCCGAAACGGAGAGCCGCGCTCATCTTGTAGCTGCGGTCATACACAGCTTCTTGAATCGAAACCTTGCTCAAGGAAACATTGCCGGTGTGTCCTGCATTGCGCCAGAGCTGGAAAACACCCGATACGGGGGAAATAAAGACAATGGAGCCGGGGCCAGTTGCGCCACCAACCCCGACGTACCCGGATATACCATACACGCCACCTGGGATCGTGACCCCAAGAATCGGGCCATAGTTCGCATTTGACGCGGTGACGTTCCACGACATTAGATACATCTTGCCAGCGGTAAGGTAAGCCGATCCGGTGTTCCAGGCGGTATCTGTCGTAGCCGTGGCATTGCTGGTGATAACGCCGCCGCTGAACGCATACGAAGAACCTGACTGCGCCCAACCGGTTGAACTGGAAGGTGCGTTACCGTTGACCACCAATTCAGTCGATGCGCCGATCGTTTCAACCACGCCATCAGAAAGATAGACACGTCGAATATCACCGATCATGTGTCCGGTGTTGTAGGCGTTCGTAATTCCCAAAGACAAGCCGCCCGTTTTCCCGTTTGGCCTTCTTGTTAATCCATAAATTGCAGGAATAACACTATCTGACATTAGTAGCGTTTGCTTGCTTGTTGCGGCAAACGCCAATCGCTTCAGGTAACTATCGGCTAGACCAAGCCGCACCGCTGGCGTACCGCCGCCCCATGAGCGAGTGGCATAAAATTCAAGGCTGCTTGGATTGTAGTAGTTGCCGTAATCCGTTGTTGCGACGGAAGGGACTGCATTGACATGGAAAAACGAAGTGTAATTCGCGGCACTTACATCGCTCGCATAGAACAGTTTTCCGTTTTCAACAAACTTGAGGAACGTGACGTTGCCCGTGTTGTTGGTCATTGCCACTATCGAGCCATCATGTTTAATTACAGCAAGACCAGTATTTGTTCCAACCGCGATGGTCGGAATTTGCAATCCAGTTGCAACATCAATCGGGGCATCTGGAAGAATCGTAAACGCGATTGAGTTGATTGATCCGCTCGGAATCGTCCCTGGGGCTTGTGGAAGCGTAATCACGCCTAGCGCAAAATTACCTTGGTTCGGCGCAAAGCCGACAGCGTTTGCGTTTCGTTGATTCAGCCGCACTGCCGACTTACCAATCCCGCCGTAATAACCCACATAACAAGTCATCGAGTCGCTGATGAAATTGGCTACCCTCAGACCGCCGTAGTAATTGCTTGAACCTGACTTGCCGATATAGATCGCACCATTGACCGCAGCAATGGCATTAATTGTGTCGTTTGCACCACCGCACAAAAATGTGTAGTTGTAGTCGTTGCCGTCCATCCAGAACCGCATCCACATGGGGCAGTTCTTTTCGGTCAGATCGTATACCGTGAATACACAGCAACTGCTGATAAGTTCAGCAACGATTGCCGCGATCTTCGGAAACTTAGCCTTGTTACCGCGCTGGACTTCAGTCGTTCCGCTGGTCGCGTTCAGCTTGTAGAACAGGCCGGTGGTCGAAAGCTGGAAATAGTCACCAGTCGCAGCGCCCGACACAGCCCGAGCAGCCGATTCAGACGCGCACGCGCCCAACCACTTGCCATTCAACGCCTCGTTGTACCAAGAAGTATTCTGGCAACGCTCAGTCCATGCACCAGCATCAGAATCCTTGGTCGTGTCATAGATGAACATCCCGGTAATCGTTCCGGGCGACCGATGCAGAGCCGCAGCCGTGACGCCTGAAATATCCTGCTGGATCGCAGAGCCAGCCGAGGCAGCGTAGCCAGCGGCAAGGGAGGCCTGGGCCGTTGCCGTAGTGGCCTGTGCAGTCGCGACCCCCGCTTGGGTCGTCGCCACGCCAGCCTGGGCAGTCGCGGTGGCTGCATTGGCGTTCGCCGAATTGATTGCCGTCAGGTTCCCCGCGACGGCGTCGATATTCGTCTTGTCACCAGCGACCAGATCGATGTTCGTCTTGTCAGCGGCTACCGTATTGATGTTGGCAAGATCCCCTGCGACCGAATTGATATTGGTCAGATCGGCGGCGACGTTATCCACCTGGGTGATCGAACCCGCAACCAGGTTGACGTTGGTGAGGTCGGCAGCAACTGCGTCGACATTCGCTTTGTCAGCGACCAGCGTCGTGATCGCCGCGTGGTCACCCGCGACGGTATTAATCGCGGCATGGTCACCCGCCACGGTATTGATCACCGTGTGGTCGCTCGCAACGGTCAGGATCGCGGAATGGTCTCCAGCAACCGTAACGAGAGCCGTGTGATCACCCGCAACGGTGTTGATATTGGTCAGGTCAGCCGCGACGGCATCGATGTTGGTCTTGTCCGCCGCGACGCTATTGATATTCGTCAGATCGCCCGCGACGCTATTCACATTCGAGATCGAACCAGCAACGGCATCGATGTTCGCCAGGTCGGAGTGCACAGCGATAAATCCAGAATCTGCCAGCACGCCCGTTGCAGTCGCCGCAGCTCCCGAGGCCGTCGATGCGCTCGCAGCCGCAGCCGCCGCGCTCAGGGCCGCAGCAGACTGTGAGGACGCAGCCGATGAGTCATAGTCCTGCCAGGCGCTGCCGTTGTAGATTCGGAATTTGTCCGAGACCGTGTTCTGATACATCACCCCATCGACAATGGAGATCGAGTGAGACCCCGCGAATGCAACAGCAGCCGAGTCAGACGCAAAATCACCCAAAAACACCGACTGGAATGCAGCCAGTAGAGCTGCGGTCGTGCCGGCGCTCGACGCCGCCTCGCCTGCCTTGGTCGTGGCAATTCCGGCTTGCGTCGTGGCGACCCCCGCCTGAGTGGTTGCCGTGCCGGCGCTGGCGGTCGTGGACACACGATCTAGGCCTGTTTGCACCCGGTCAGCAGCGGTGGCCACGGCATCGAGTCCGGTCTGGACGCGATCGGCACCCGTCGCAACACGATCAAGCCCGGTCTGGACCCTGTCCGCCGCTGTGGCGGCAGCATCGAGGTCTGCCTGTGTACGATCTGCGTGTGCCGCGTCTGCGCTTACAACGGCCTCTGCAGCCGCCTGTTGGGCCGCCAGCTTCGCCAGAGTCGCTACATCAACCGTGGGCGGTGCGCCAATGTTCAGTATTTGCCAGAGGTTGCACGCCACCGTCGGCACCGTCGCGTCGCCAAGATCAAACTCACCGTGGCGCGCTCCCGGGTCGGACACATAAACGCGGTAGGTGGTGCCCTCAGCGCCGATGCTGTTGGGCCAAAGATGGGCGACAGCGATCCCATCCAGCCCTGCGGTAGCTGTTACCTCGCGCGGGACAATGATCCCGTTTTCCGTGTCTGCAGCACTCAGAGCGAAGCGAAACAGCGCTTTGGCGATCACGCTCCCGTCCGGGCGCGTCGCAAGGCACGTCACGTGTACCGTGGTGATTGAGGGCATCGTCTTACTCTTGAATCAGGCAATAAAAAACCGCCCGAAGGCGGTGTGTCTCATGCTTTGCTGCGTCAGGCCGGGGCAACAGGCCATGTGATCGTCTCTGGAAAGCCCGGCTGCTTTGTCACGTCGCGCAGCGCCTGGCGGTAAGTTTTCCACTCGGCCTGCTTCTCGGTGGTCAGCGGCGAGTCGGCAACAACCGTCCAGTCGGAGCCACTCAGGAGGTCGGAGCGCAAGCGGCGCGCGTCAACGGCTGGACCAGAAAATCTCTCGACAAACGCCAAATAACGCGCGTCGGTCTCCTCGATTTCCGCCTGGTTCGGGTAGTCTGTCGAGTCTTGCGGGCCGGCGAAGGCAGCGATGATGACTGCCTGAGTCGAATCTTTGAATTGAACGTGGATCGTCATATTTTTTCCTTAGAAGCGGTATCCGTCGATGAACAGGCTGAAGTTGAAAGTGCTTGATCCAACTCCAGCGCCATAGGTCAAGGCCTGAGGCGAGGCAAGAATCAGATCAGAGTATGGAACCGACCAGTAACTTGCGTACCCTTCGATTTCGACCTTGTTCACCCCTGTAAAACTGTAGCCAAAAGAGGTGTAACCGCCGAGCGATGACCATTTCATAGAACCGAAAATGCTGTAGGCATTTTTCGGGACAATCCCCGAAATTGACGCGGATCCAGAGATACTCGATGACACACTAAGCTGATCCATCGTGAATGCTTGCAGATCAGGGAATGCGATCAAGCGATCGACCTGGCTGCCGACAACGAACTGCCCACTTGAGTTGGTGCGCCATACGCTGATCAGGGCCGATGCGGTGTAGCCGCTTGGCATCGATGACCCGCCGTAGATTTCGGGAGCGATGGCGGACGTCGCGTTGACGCCAATGATGCTTGTGGCGCCTGTCGACGGGTTATAGATCGCATAGACGGCGACATAACCGCTGACTGGGGCGCTCCCCGTATCCATGCCGCCCGCGCCGGTGCCGCCAATGTTCAGAACCTTGCTGAAACCGGAAAGCTGGTAAGCAGCACCGCCAAGCGCCGACTCAACCACAATTTCATCTGCGGTAAATGTCGCGCTGGCCGAGGCGCTGGTCAACGACATTCTGAGATTTCGCGCGGCACCGACGACTTGCGTTTTTTGCACCAGGACGGTTTGCAGAGCTGCGACCATGTTCGACAGCGTGCCATCGTCGTTTGCGTTCAGCCCTGCATTGGCAATCACCTGCCCGAGCGCTGCAGCCATGAACGATGCCTGGCGAAGAACTGTGTTGACCTGTGCCGAGTTCGCAATTCCCGACTGAAACCCCTGGCTGATCAGCGTCGAAAGCGCTGCGTACGCAGCAGGCGTGAGAGCGTTTGCTCCAGACCCAATCGCAAATGGCTGAAATTGATTTGTGCCCGACATTTTTTATCCTTTAAATATGACCTGTGAAATATCCGGTATCGAATCCAGCGAAATAAGCGTCATCGTGGTCGAAGCCAAAGACGGGACTCACGTGGTACCCGTTGATCCGCACCGCCGCAGCCTTCATGAGCAGGTACCCGTTTTCAAGAAGGGAGATCACAACTGCTGGAAGGACCGCGCCAAAGAAATAGACGTCCATTGACATGTCTTGGTTGTCGACGGGAACCACGGTTACACCAAACCCGCTAAACGCATGCTGCATGATTTCGCGGTAATGACCAGGCGTGCCATCCCAATGGTTTGCAGCGATCTTGGCGCGCAGCATGGTGCGGTAGGTTTCATCGTCCAGAGAGGTGATTCCGGAGTCTGGGTCGTACGGACCCTTCCAGCTGCCCTGCTCCCATCCGAGACCATCGGTGTCGAACGAGAAGTAGACTCCCGAGATTGGCACCAGCACCTTGCGCGAGAGACCAATCCACAGTCCGATGGCGTCGAGCTGAACGCCAACCGCACGATCAAGATCAAACGCCTCGTTCAGAGATTCCGCCGCGTTTGTCACGCCAGCGAAGCTGCCGGACACCAGCGCGACAAGCGCCTCAAACTTTGGCTTTCCCCGGTGTTCTGATGTGATCAGCCCGGTGTAGGTGCTTTCGTCCATCACACCACCGTGATCGTGACGTTTGCGGCATCGCATTGAGCGAGGCCGTTAAACCCAACAGAAAGATCCGAAGAGCCAAGAGTCCCACCAACCAGCGCAACCTGGATCGTTGTGACCTCGAACGTCATGGCATCGGCGGCACCGTTGAGCTGCGCCGGCAGGTACAGGCGCGAAATCATGACGGGGTAACCGATGGGCAGCGCGCTGATGTAGGCCGCGACAGCCGCTTTGATTTCGGCAGCGATAGGAGTCGTGTACCCGGTCAACGCGTGCAGGCTGATGCCAACCTTAACGTTGGAGACGCTTGGGCGGTAAAAGCGGATCGTGTTGATCACGCCAGCCGCGTCGGTCAGGGATTCTGATGTGGTTCCAAACGTGTAGGCGCCCACCGTTTTCTTGTTAAGGATCGTTTGTGCGATCGCAACAGAGTCGCCTCCCTGCACCACGAGTGCGATCGAGTGCGCCGGCAGCCCGTTCGAGTCGGTCGACCCGGAGTCGTTTTCGTAAGCCGCGACCTGCGTGACCCCGGTGATGCTTTGGATTGCCCCGGCGATGCCAGATATGACGGTGGTCGACGGGATGGCGACTGAGGCCGCCTGCCGCACCCGCAGGGCCGCGTCCGTTTCAACAGGTGAGCCGGTCGACGCTGCCGTGGGGTTGGTCACCGTCTGCCACCCGTAGGTGGGTGTCAGGATGTTTGTCACGGTCCCGATTCCGGCGGCGAGTGCGCCAAGATCCTGCGCCGTTGCCGTGACCGTAATCGACCCGCCAGAGGGGATGGTCACAGACGCAGGCAGGTTCCACCTGTTCTTGTTCGAGTCGCCCACGACCCCGTTGTTGATCGTGGTACCGGCAACCCCCACGATCGTCACATCGACCGTCGAGTTGCTTGCCACCAGCCTTGCGAGGCCGTTGATCTTCACGTTGTTCGACAGGCCGTTGCCCTGCCCCGTTGCCGGGGAGAATGAGTTGTAGGCGGCGACCAAGGCGGAGTTCGAGTCGTGGATGGCGCGCGCGACGATCCCGATAAACTGCCCGTCTTGCGAGTCGTTGCCGAGGTAGACGTCTGCGCCGAAGATGGCCCGGTACTGCGCCTGCAGGTAGGAGAGAATGTCTGCGAACTGAGGCGCCGAGACGCCGCTTGCATCAATCGTCGGTGCTGTCGGTGATGCCATTACAAAGTCTCCGAAATTTGCGCCGCACCGTAAATCGTGGCGATGGTGGCGGTGATCGTCACCGTCCGCGTGTTGCCGTCAAAACTGCTCGAGTAAGCGGTGATTTCCTGAACGCCCGGTGTGCCGAGAATGCGCTGCTTGATCGCCGCATCCGGGTTCTTGGACGGCGCCCTCTTGCCGAGGATCTGCTGCATCCAAGGCGTGCCGTCCGCCGTGTTGATAAACCACTCCCCGACCCAAAGACGAAGGCGCGTCATGATCGCCTGTGCCACGGCCTCTGGAGAGTTGGCGAGAAACGCCCCCGGCATGTAGTCGCCGGCTGCGTCGAGTTGTCTGTAGCGCATTGTTGAATCCTTAGACGGGGCCGCCGCTGCTGCCAGATCCGGACTGAACGCCGGAATGGACGTGCGTGTTGAGGTTCACGCCGTTGCCGATTGTGGTGCCGGTCACCTGCAGGTTTCCGGTGATCTTCACATTGCCGGTGATGGCGATCCCGTTCGGTGCTGTAATGTTCGCTTTGTTCTGGCTGTAGATAAATAGAGCGCCGAAAGAGGCAATCGACATATTCCCGGTGTCCGGGTCGATCTCGACATACCCGTTGCCATTGTCGGCGGTCAGGCGGGCGACGTCGGTTCTCGCCTCGAACGCCCGAGGCTGGCTGCGACCGCCGGGGATGCAGAAACCATCGGACAGGTCGTGCATCCGTAATTCCGCCTGCCCCTGCACGCCGCCTAGCTGCCACCACGAGTCGATGCAGCGCGAGGCAAACACCACCAGGCACTCGTCGCCCGCCTTGATCGGGAACGTCAGCGTAACGCCGCCACCGCCCGGGAAAACCACAGGGCAGTCGAGAAGAAGGGGGAGTTGCAGCTCGGCAAGCGTGCCGTCGAGCTGGCGCACAATCCCCTTGATGGTGGGTTGCACGCTAACCGTGTGCTTGTTCTCGTCAAACGCCGAAATGATGCCCGGGAGCGCAGTCCACAGTCGGCTTTGCCCGCCCTCGAAGGCGATCCGCTGGACCTCCTCCGGGTCATCGTACCGTTCGCGGCGATCCATCTAGCCCCACCTTTTTATTGCCGTCAGCGCGTCCTGCGACATGACGGAGTTCTGCTGGTATCCCGGCTTGATCGACGCGTCGATGGCCAGGCATGTCAGGTCCGTGTACCAGGGCTGTCCCCGGGTATCTCCCGAATGCTCCGCGAGCATCACGTAATAAAGGCCATCGCTCTGCGTCTTGATGAACGCCGAGTTGGTCTGGTTCGACACCTGCTCGTTGAACGCGAGACTGTAGCGGTACTGCTGGATGCTGGCGTTGTCGAGTTTGACCGCGAGACTGTAGCGGTACTGCTGGATGCTGGCGTTGTCGAGTTTGACCGCCTGCCCGATCTTCAGGTCTGCGTTCAGCAGAACCTTGATCCGGATGCCGTTCTGCGTCTGCTCGGGCAGTCCGATCATCCCCGTTGCCGAGGTGAGGACGGGAATGTCGCCCTGCTCGATGTAGGAGGTCAGCGGGACAAACGTCAGTTTCCCGTCCTGAATGCTCCACGAGGTCTGGGTGTTCAGACCCACCTTGCGAAGCTCGTCGCGCGCCATGCCGTACATCACCTTCCCGCGCGGCAGCGGGTTTGTGGAGAAGTCGGGCTTGTACCCCTGGCTGACGCTGTACTTGCCCATCTGGGCCACGATCTGCTCGACCGAGTTGGCGGGAGTGTTTTCGCCCGCCGCCAGAGACATGGCCAGCATCGAGAAGTTGTAGGCCGAGTCGCCGTCGGCGCCGGTTATGTCAAGAAAGGTGTCAACCTGGCTCTCGCGCCCACGGCGCACCTGCTTGATCTGCCCGTCAAAGATCGTGCCCACGTTGCCGTCGTACCCGGCGTTGATCACGACACGGTTGAACTCCGGTTTCGGAGTGAGCGACTGCACTCGGCCCGCCGTCTCGTCGGAGACGTTGTAGACCCGAATGTCAGCAGAGTTCGGCGTTTGCCAATCTCCCCGGCGAACCATGAACGCAAAGCGAAGCTGCGACAGATCAAGAACAACGCCCCCGTCCGAGTACACCTGCAGGGAGTACTGGCGGATGAACTGGCGCACGCCCATGTCAGTCCGTCACCCACAGGAGTTTCGTGGAGGTTCCGAGGTTCTCGAAGGTCGGAACCGCGTCGGCGCTGTAATCCGTCTGCACCCACAGGCGCCCCGCGAACCCGAGGTGCGGGTATTGCGCGAGCAGGTCAACGCCGGTCACCAGGGGGATGCCGTTGACGATCGGGGACCCGGTCGAGTCGGAAATATTCAGCACCCACCCGCCCTGCTCGACGTTCTTGTAGGTCAGCTGCAGCCAGTAGTCGGTGCCGCCGAGCGTGATCTTGAATCGCTCGGGGCCACCCTTGAGGGGGATTTTGTAAAAGTTCGGCATCACATCGCGTCCAAGGGAACGGCGCCACCCGGGGTTGGCGGAGCGACGGCATAGGCCTTGGCGCCCGAGTTTGCCGTTTCAGAGGTGTCCGCAGGGCTGGTCTGTTTGTCGGGCGAGGCGATGGTGGTCGTGGTGGTCTCAACGATCAGCACCTGGCGGCAGGTTGCGGTCACCATCAGGACGGAGTTGGTTTTGTTGTTGGTGGTCTGAGCGAGGCCGACGATCAGCATGTTGGTGTACTGACGCTTGCTCGTCGTAATGTCGAACGGGGTCAGGCTCTGCTGCAGCGCCAGAAGCTGGCTGTAGACGTTGGTGATGTAGTCATCCATCGACAGGCCGCCGCCGTCGAACAGCGCCGTCACGGTTCCGATGATGCTGTCGAGCGAGCTGTTTGACCATCCGCATTCGATGACCACCTCGGCGGGCTTGACGAAGGCGTGGTCCGAAATCATGGCGCCAAGCTCGACGGGGTGATTCGTCACCTCAAGCGTGTCGGTGAGAACCTCCTCAAGCGTCGCCTGGATGGTGATGCCGCCGAGCGCGTTGCTCGGGGTGAGGGTCAGAAACTCTGTGATGGATGACATTTCAGCGCACCATTGGCTGCAGGTTGCGAGTGAGGTTCTGATTCACTCGGTTTTGCTCGCCCGCCACGGCCTTGCCGGTGTCGACGGGGTTCTGGCTGCCAGTCACGTTGATGTTTGTCTGTTGAGAAATGTTCACCGCGTCGCTTGCGCGCCGGGGTCCCGTCGCGTCGCCCGCGCGCTCGTAGTAGCGGAACATGACGCCCGAGGACTCCTTTTCTGTCGTTGCGGCCTTAAGCAGCGCACCGGCCTGCTGCTCCTTGCCTTTGGTCAGCTCGTACTGGACGAACCGCATCTGGTCGAGAAGGTCTGAATCCTTGATGTCCTTGCCGAGGCTCCACTCTTTGAAGTCTGCGCGCCGGCTCTTGTCCCATTGGGCGATGCCGTAATGCCCGGTCGCATTCTCTGCGTTCGGGTTGAGCTGGCTTTCGTTCTTCAGGTTGGCGACGATGCCGGCGGCCTGCGCCTTGGTCCAGCCGTAGCCCATGAAGAACTGCATCGCCTGCTTTTCGACCCCCGGCAGAGGCGGCAGGGGTTTACCCTCGGCCTGTGCCTTGTCGCGCGCGGCGAGCCACTCGGCCTCGCCCTTGTTCAGGTTGTCGTGCCCGACGAGCGCAGCGATCGTGGCCACAGGGACGGCAAGAGTTCCAGCGGCAATGGCAGCCGCCGTAATCGCCCCGCCAAGGCCCGCAAACGCTCCGGTCAGTGCGGTGATGCCAGAGATCAGGGAAAGCGCACCGAGCGAGTTCAGCACCACCAGCAGGGCGGCAATCTTCGTACTCCACCCGTCCGTCGCCTCGTCCAGTTCCATGAACTTCTCGTAGAGCCACTTCAGGGACGGGAAAATCAACCCGGCGAGCTTCAGAAGTTGCTCAATAAGCGCGCTGATCTTCTGGACGATGACGTCTGAGTTGGCGCGCAGCCAGGTGCCGAAGTCCTGAAACTCAACCCCGAACGAGTGAAACACCTCGCGGGTGATGCGCGCGGCGATCACGTAGACCTGCAGCATAATGTCGCGCAGCTCGATCATCATCTTGGCGGCCTGCGCTGCGGCCTCCTGCAGCCCGCCTGTGTTTGCCAGTTCGCGGCGGTAGTTCGCCTCGAAGTTCGGGTCGCGCATCGCCAGCAGCATGTTGTCGTTGATGCCGAGCTGGTTGGCGTAGAGCTTGGACTCCGCAAACGACATGCCCTGAAACTTGCGGGCAAGCGCGACGTACGCCTCGCCAACGTTCATCAGCTTGCCGTCGAGAACCTGTGCATCGATGCCCCATGAGCGCAGCAGGCTTTGGGCACCACCTCCGGGGGTTTCGCGCACGAACTTGGCAAGCCCCTCAAGGGCCGCCGTGGAGTCTCCTGCGTTGGCCCCGAGCGACTGTGCCGCCAGGTCAAGCGCTTTTATTTCACCCGTCGCGGCATTGGTGCGCTGCGACACACGATAGAGTTGCTCAAGATTTGAGGCGAACGCCGCCACGCCGGCACCGACCGCGAGCGCTGCGCCCTCGATGGCGCCCACGAGCTTGACCACGCCCTTGGCGGCGTTGGTGATGCCATCGTTGAACTTCTTGAGCGATGCCTCGTCGGTCTTAAAGCCAAGCGAGACCAGGTACTCGCGGATGACTTCGGCTTTTGCCATTTCAGCTTTCCACGGCCCTCTGGGCCAGCATCTCGTTGTCGGCCTTGCAGGCCAAGGCGTCGTTCATCAAAGCAATGTCGCAAAGGTCGAGCGTGCCGTCCTTCAGGCTTTCGTACTTGCAAAGACCATGCAGGACGGGCAACAACAACCAGTCCTCGCCGCCCGGGAGGTAAAGCCAGCCTACGCCTGTTGCCGGTCGGCCTGCTGGCTCATAAGCAGACCGGACATAAAAGGCCCGAGACTCTCCTGAACCACGCGCACCACCAGCTTCATCATCACGCCAAGATCAATGTCATCAAACATGAGGACGGAGTTCTGCGTGTTCCAGACGGGCGACCAGCCGCCAGCGTTCTTGCGCTGGATGACCGAAAGGCAGGTCGAGATAACGTACTCGCTCGCCTCGTTGGTCATCGAGGCGATGCCCTCCGCGAACGGGGTCATCACCTCGGCAAGCCCGGACAGATCGTCCGTGATATGCCCGCCCTCGGACAACTTGATGAAGATGGGGGCCAGCGTGGGCAGGATCGGGGCGATCTTGCGGCTCACGTGAAACTGAGCGAACGCAGAAAGCTTGCCGGCACGGTACGTTTGGCCTTGGATTTCGATTTCAAGCATGGTCAGTTGAACGTACCGAGGATGGTGTCGATCTTGATCGCGTCAAATGCCCACTCGATCGTGTCGCCGTCCTTCTTGTAGTTAAGCGCGGGCTTTTTCTTGAACGCGCACGAGCGCGCGGTCGTAATGTCGCCAGAGACCGGGTTGCGGATCACGATGACGTTCTGACCGTGGAGGATGCTCGAAAGTGTCTGCGCGTCGAACATCGCCTGCAGCTGCGCGTTGACGGGCGACGTCTTGAGCAGCCGAACGGTGACAACGCCCGACTTGTCGGCGTGGAGCGAATGCATGCCCTCGCCGTCCGCGCCGATCATCATCGTGTTTTTGTCGCCCGCCATCTCGATCGAGATACCCTCTTCAGCGACGGCGGCACCGTAGCCGAAGTTGATGACGCCAGTCGGGCCGACGAGCGTGGCCTGAACGTCAATGAAGCTGTAAGTGTGTGACATTTAAAACCTCGTGGGTGATGTGTCGATTAACGGTTGACGTTGATGTAAAATGCAATCTAAATCGGGAGATCGCAATGCGTGAATATCAAGTAATGAAATCCAATACGCCGCTGCCGAAAGCTGGCATTTATCGGATCAGAAACTTAGTCAATGGCGACTGCTACATCGGCTCAAGCAGAAACGTAAAGCGACGAATATCGCAACATTTCACAAAAATCGGAGTAAGCCCCGAACTAATCAAAGCGTTCGCCGAGTTTGGCAAGAGCGCGTTTATTGCCGAGCCGCTCTTTTATGCAATTTGCGACGGCGACATTGGCGATCTTGAAACGCAATTAATCAACGAATCGAACAGTTCATACAACGTGGCTCAGTCTGCCTCTGGTCACGGCAAATACGGTGAAAAATTCTCATTGCGAATTTCGGATTCCCTGTCTGGCTCGACTGCTTTAGCCGCCTCTATCCGCGCCAGACAGACGCCTGATCTGATCAATCGTCGCGTCGAAAAGCAGCGCGCGACAATGGCGTCGCCCGAATACAAACAGAAACGCAGCGAGGCGTCGCGCCTCGCCATGCAATCCGACGCCGTGCGACAAAAAATATCTGCGTCAAACAAAAAGACGATGTCGAGCGACGAGTTCAAGCGCAAGCGCAGCGACGCATCAAGGGCGATGCAATGCGACGCCATGACAGAAAAAAAACGAGCGTCGATACTTAAAGCCTACGAAAACCCAGAATATAAAAAGAAAATAGCCGACGCCCGTCGCGGCAAGGTTTGGATAAACAACGGCAAGGAAATGCGCTGTGTCCACCCCGACAATATCCCGTCAGGATGGACACGAGGGCGATTAAAAATCACCTGTTCACATTAATCACACAATTAACAAAATGCACCGCGCCCGCCAGCTTGATCGCGCATTGGATGACCGGAGCCTTGCGCGCGGCGCGATCGGCCTGCGATTGGCTCGCGACCGGGGGGGCATAAACGTAATAGCCCTTGGAGAGCGTATCGCCCTGGCTGATTGCGCCGAAACCAGCCGCGTTCCAGACGCCGGGGGCGACCAGGCCGTTTGTGACAGCCTGAGCAAGGCGATCGCTGATCGTGGTCAGGATCGTGTTGACCCCGGCGTCGGTCTGCGGAATCTTCGTGGCGCTGGCGTACAACAGGTTGTAGACCGCCGTCTGGACGTCGTTCTGCAGCCAGTCGGTGCCGTGGATTTCGTCGAAGAAGTATCCGTTGACCATCACCCCTTCTTGGATGATCGTGGTGTTGTTGTTGTACTGGATGAACACGTTGCAGTTCTTGCCCTGCAGCGCGGCGGCCTGAGCGGCGGTGAGGTTTTCTGCGGCGACGCCTGGCTCGATCTTGAACTTGATCGTGAGCGTCGTGTTCGCGCCGTTGAAGTTCACCGTGAAGGCACGCCCGAAGATCGAGGCGCAGGCATACGCATTCGAGCTTGAGTACTGGATGAACGTGCGTTTGTATCCGAGCGCCTTGAGCTGGTAGGCCAGATCAGAGGTGCCTGCAGCGTTGAGCGTCGTGCTGTCCTGCGTGGTGACGCCGAGGATGCGGCTGGTGAGCGCCGCCTCGATGTAGGCCGCGGCCGCCAGATAGTCCGATGAGGTTGGCATGGTCGAGGACGCGACCGTCAGGCCGTACCAGTCGTTGGACATGCCGTCCAGAACGCCGACAGCGGTGGCGAGCGACTCTGCCACGATGCCACCGACCGCCGTTGCGCCCTGCCCTGTTTCAAGCAGCATGAGAATGGCGAGGTCGGTACCAGATCCAGGTGCCGTGGCCAGAGCAACGACCGAGGCCGCGCCCGTCGTGCCGCTGATGATGTCGAAACGACCAAGCGAGGCATTCCAGACGCAGGTGGCGCCTCCCGAGAGCTTCGCGGTCACGGCGGAGGCCACGCCGTTCAGGTTCGTGACAGCCGAGAGGTTCACGGTCGCAATGTTCTGGACCACGCCGTTGATGCTGACAGAAAACGCCCCGGAGGTGACCCCGGTGAAGTTCGCCAGGGCTTGCTGTGCAGCGGATAGAACTCCGCCATGCAGAACGCCCGAGGTGGCGGCGAGCGCCCACTTGCCGATATACATCGAGGACGGTTGCGGGGTTTGACCGAAATAGAGGAGCGCCGCCTTGTACTCTGGCGCGCTGGTGCCGAAGTCTGCGGCGACCGCTGCGATGGTGCTGTACGGACGAATGCGCTCGGTCGTGTCAATGACGCTGCTGTCACCAAGGACGAGCAGGCTTCCGAAGTTCCGTGTTGCCGCCGCGACGGGCGACATGACCACCTGAACATTGACGATATTGCTGACGGGGAGGCCAAGGGTTGACATTGGAGAGTTCCTTGATGGTTAGTTTGCGATGATGCCGATCTCGTCAGAAATCAGAATCGGGTCTGCTGACAAAATGTTCCGGATGGCGAAGATGCGCTGCACCTGCCTGCGGAACGTGACGGTTAAGTCGACTCGCTTGATCCATTGCTGGTTAAAGAGTTCGGGCATTGCCACAGCTTCGCCGCAATCGATGAACGCGAGACCAGCAGCAGACAAAGTTTCGAGGTTTTGGGGGATGCCGAGTCCGTCACGCAGGACGGCGGCGTTGCCTCCGGACCCCGGGCCGTAGAAGGAGCAGGCAAGCTCGATTGTTTCGTGGCGTGCGTAATAGTCATTTCCCAACCCGGTCCCGACGTGGCGAATGAACGGCCCCGCGTCGGGGGTGATCAGCGTCACGCCAATGGCGCACCAGTTCACACCCGGCTCGGGCTGTTTCGGGTTTCCCGGCTGCCAGCGAGGCCGCACGAGGCTCCCTGAAATACCTGTTATCCCGGCCACAGCCACCTGCAGCGCCGCGTCGAGCGCCGTGTCCTCAAGGGGCGCAGGCGTTGACAGGGGCGCGAGAAAGCCGCCAGTCGATGAATCGTTTGGCATGGGTCAGCCGGATAAAGGAATCAGGTCGCACGAGGCGGCAATAAAGCCCCGCCCGAAATGGGAGTAGTCGTTCACGTTCGAGACGGTGTACCGGCGCCCGCGCCATTGCACGATGTCCGCCGTGTAGCCCGAGGTGCCGTCGAACAGGATAAATCGGGTATGGACAATGATCGACCCCTTGATGCGCTCGCCCGTTGCGATTCGCTCAAGAATGTCCCCGTTGTCGCTTGTCACAACCCCGGAGAGTTTGAGCGTCTGGGCGGTGTTGACGGCAATGCCGTTGTCGCCTACCACCTGGCGGAAGCGTTCGCACACCAGTCGGTCAGCGAATGCCGGGTCCAGCAGCACCCCCGTCACATCCAAGAGCGCCATGCCGACTCCAATAAAAAAGCCCGTTTCCGGGCGTCACTTTTTGTTTCGGACCACGTAGGTAATCGCGTTCCTCATCTGACCCGTATCTATCAGGGGTCGGGCGTTTTCAGGGTTTGGCGGGTTCCCTGCGGCGCGACTTTCAAGCTCCGCCTTTGCTCCCTTGCGTCCCCTGGCTGCGCGCGCACGCAGCGTCGAGAGCGCCAGCGGGACGAAATCTCCCGAGTTGATCTTCGACTTGATGCTGTTCTGCGCCACAAGCCCTGCGGACGCAAGCTCGTTGTCGACCCCACTTGGGCTGCCAGAAAGAGCGGCCTCTGCGGCCTTTTTCATCCGCAAGTCGATCTTGTCCTGCGCGTCCTTGATGCCTGGTCGCATGAAGGGCCGAGCCGGGATGTTGTTGACGGGACTTCCGTTGTCGTGGATGTAGGCAAGTTGCGCGTTCGTGATCGGCTCACCACTCTTGCGATCCGTCTTTGGGTCAGGAACGCCCACCAGAACGTCACGCTCCGCCAGGGACTTGATCGCCTTCAGCACCGAGCCGACGCGATCCACCTTGACGGACAGGCCTTTCACATTTGCACCCCACCAGCACCAACCATGCGGAACAGCTGCGCGAGGCGAATGCCGTACGACGTCATATTCCAGAACCCTGCACCCTCGTAGGCCACCCCACCCGCGTCGTAGGTGACCGAGACCTTGTCGACAGACTTCGACGCCGTGGGGCCAGTTACCTCGCCCGGGATGCCGCCGATCTCTGCCGCCTGCTGGTCACGGTTTTCGATGGCCAGGTGATGCGCGACGAACAGGCCTATGCCGTAGTCGAGAATATCGCCCCACCGATCGGCAACAAGCATTTTCCCGCCCAAGTCGATCCAGAATTGCACGAACGGCTCCGGGTAATCGGTGACGCTTGAGAACTCTGGAAATGTCGACCTGAAGTCTGCGGGGGTCATGCTTATTTGCCTCGTTGCTTGGCCTGCTTGGCATCGTCGACACCCTCTTCCGGATCTGCCCCCGCCGGTTGCGGCGGCGCGGGAGAGGCGGTCAAAGGCGCGATGTGAGCCTGCACGTACCAATGGCTTGCCACGCCATCCTCAACCGCGTGGGCGCCAACCGGGAAAGCCCGCTTTTCGCCATCGAGGTTAAGGAGGAATGGCCGGATTACGGTGATGTTAACCATAATCCGTCAGACGCCGTCGCGGTAGCCGATCGTTTCCGGATACACGACCTCAACGGCGCCGAGGCGACCGTAGTACGTCGTGAGCTGGCGCAGATCGCGGAACTCAAGCGGCGTGCGCTGCAGGGGCACCAGCGGGAAGCGAACGCGCATCGGATCTTTCGTGTAAGCCGCGATCCGATCCTTGCCCGACGAGCCGGGGCCGACGCCGCTGCGGGTCGTGCCGGTGAGCCACTTCAGGGGCTGAACGCTCAGGGGGCGACCGTTGACCGAGTTGCTCAGGCTGTTCTGGCGCAAGAACTCGAGGATCGAGATATTGCCGGCGCTCGACACGATGTTCGAGACCAGGTAGCCGTATTGCAGCGGGGGCAGCAGCAGGGAGTCCGGGCAGACCGCAAAGCCAGAGGCGGCCCAGACGCTGTTGAGCAGTTCGTTGACGTCGGCCAGAATCTGCGCCGGGGTCGTGGTGCCGCCCGTCCAGGCGCCAGTCACCACGTTGGTGTTGTTGGTCACCGCCGTGGCGTTGATCAGGCCGGTCAGGCCCAGAGCGGTGTCACCGATGTAGACCTGCTCATCGATGTCCATCTGGTACTTGAGCTGCATGCCGGCGAACTTCTGCTGGTCGATGGGGCGACCGAGCTTCAGAGCCGATTCCAACTCGGGGATCGTCCAGCCGAGTTGCATGGCCCACAGACCCAAGGGGCTGGTGGTCTTGCCGATGTCCAGCGAAATGCCGGTGATGGCGGAGGCGTCCTTGCCGACCCACGCCTTGCCCGAACCCTGCACGCCGTTGGCGGCGGCAAAGGACGAGTTGGTGAAGGCCGAGAACTCGTCAGCGATCGAGACGTCCTCGCGCAGATCAATGTCGCGGGTCCACGTGACGGAGGCCAGAGGCTCGTGCAGGCGGGGGTCGAGGCGTTCCAGCTCCCCGATCAGGAACGCGCCTGCCGAGTCGATGGTTTGGCGGTCGAAGGTCAGGAGACCATCGGTGAAACGGAGGCGCTTGGTGGCTTGCATCACAGCCGCAAGCTCAGTCTTTGCGAAATTCATGTTTTGACTCCAGAAAGAGAAAAGCCACCCGAAGGTGGCTCGTGTTTTGCGGTTGCGAGGGTTAAATGTTGTAGGCGATCTCGGCGTTACCCGAGGCGTCTGCAGCACTCATGAATCGGCAGCGGGCGACCTCGATCGTGTTGGCGGTCACGACAGGGGCGAACGAGTCCGCAGCCGTCATGGTTCCACCAGCGGTGATCGTGAAGGTCAGGCCGCCCGAGGTGTAGGCGGTGCCGACCGTCGCGTCGGGGTGACGCAGGCCGTTCGGGTCGTTGACCGTGACCTTGGACGTACCGCTGGTCGTTTGCAGGACCAGAGACCAGGTGCCGGGGATCGCATCAACCGAAACGGTACCCGCGATGGTGCCGGTGCCGGTGCCGGTGATGACGCCGCCCGCGACAGTCAGCTCGGGCGTTGCCTCGATGCCGCCGACAACCTTCACGCCAGAGGCGTTGCCCACGCGGACGTAGACCTTGCCGTTGAGCGCCGGGGTGCCGTTGTTGCATTTCACGGAAGCGTAGCCGCGACGCAACACATCAGCGAGACCCGAGGTTTTCGGAACGCTGGTGCCAAGGGGGTCCGAGGCGTTCGCGCCCTGCGAGGGGTACGGACGGACCAGCAGGCCATAGATGGCGGTTGCCAGATCGCCGGAGCCGACGGGGATGAACTTGCTGGAGGCGATTTTGCCGAACAGGCCGAAGGCGCCGAAGGCGTTGCTCGAGTCAAGGACTTGCGCCTCGATGGTCGAGATGGACTGGCGGGTCACGTCGCCCGCGATGCCCGAGGGCATACGATAGAGAAATGCGGTCATGATGGTTGATTTCCTTTGAAATTAACGGGCGTTTCGGTTGGCCCAAAATGCCCTGTTCCGGGCGTTTATGTCGGCCACGACAGACGCGGGACCGAAATCCTTGGTGGCGGTGGACTGGCGGGTCGACGCGGCGTTGTTACGCACGCGCATGATTTCCGCCGCACCGATGAACACGGATGCGAGGGAGTCTCCCGTCAGGACGGCGAGGTCACGACCGATCAGGAGCGCGTCGATCGCGTCCTTGCATCCGTCCGTGGCGTAGGCCTTGGTGAGCGTGTCGCGCATGAACGTCTGTACTTCTTCCTGCTCCTTGGCCTTGTCCGTGGTCTTGAACGAGGCGCCAGGCATCAGGATTTCAGCGCGCGCGGCGATTCCCTTGATGGAGTCGCCCGACAGGACGGTTCCGACAGCCTGCACGTTGCTTGAGGCGGTTTCCGCCTCGATCACCGTGTCGCCTGTTTTTTCCTCTTCCTTGTCGGGATCTTCCTCGTCGCCCGTCTTGCCGGCGAGTTTTTCAACCGCAGCTTCGAGGCGATCCAGACGGGCGCTCAGATCCTCGTCGCGGTTCTCACGTTCCTTTTCAGGATCGTCCTCGGAGTCCTCTGACTTCTTCTCTTCGAGTTCAGCCTTGACGGCCTCCTCGTCCTTGGCCTTGACCGCAGTCATCAGCCGATCCCAAAAGTTGCGCTTTTTCATAGCTGGTTTCCTATCTTGGATTGAACAACGCGGGCCTGCGCGGCCTCGCTCAACTAAGGCAACGTGGTTCCCCACGATGTCACGCTGTACCCCGCGTCCGGGTTCTGTCTGCTCGTATGAGGCCTCGTAGCCGGCGCTCACCTCGGGCAAATTCTGGTTGACGTACGCGATCGCAGCCTGGTCGGTGATGACCAGATCGGCAATCAGCAGATCGTCCTGTATCCCCTCGCCGCGACGCACGTTCTGGACGATCCCGACCGCCAGTTGCTGCCAGTTTTCGGGGGTCACGAACTCGGTCGGATGCTCGACCGTCACGGCCTTGCCCTCGAACGAGGCGATCGTTTCGAGGCGAAACACCTCGGTTTCCGGGCGCTCAACGCGGATTTCACCGCTGCCGGCGTCCTCGATCGGCACTTCGAGGCTTGAGTAAAGTTGCATGCCGGTGCGCGCGATCGGCACGTCGTGGCAGACAAGAAACCCCTCGGGCGTGACGGAACGGCGCTCGCCAATATCCTCGGTCGTGTAAAACCGGCCTCGGTCGTAGGTTTTCATTGCAATGCCCTATTCGTTCGGAAGGATGACGCGCGCCCAACACCTGCAGTTCGGCAGGCACCCGGCGTGGCCCGTCAGGCCGTCGAGCGTTGGCGGGTTGGCCCATGCCACGTACTGCCCCGCCATCTCGCGGTGTGAGGGACGTACGTCGCCGTCGTGGGAGGTTTCCCATACGTAGCCCTTGCTGCCTACGTGCTGCGCGCGTGCCTGCGTGAGATTTGCCGCTGTGCGTGCAACCTCTGTGCGTGCGATCAGGCGTGCGCGGCTTTGCGCCACCTGCCCGCTTCGCATGATTTCCCCAACCAGCTCGTTGGCCCGGGTACCGTCCTCGCGCGCCCGGATGGTCAGCTCGTGCACACGGTGCGCGGCCTCGATCGGGATGCTGCGAATCAGGGTGACCTGCTGCTCCATCAGCGCGCGCATCGCCTTGCCGGTCGGTGCGGTGAGGATTTCCCGCCGTATCTCGTGCGACATTTCGGCGCTGACCGCCTTCCATCCGGCAAGATCGCGGGCGTTGACCTCCTCGATCATCTTGGAGGCTGCGACCGTAGCCCAAGGCATTAGTGCCTCGGCGTACCGGCGCAGCATCTGCTCAAGCGTCGGGAGCGTCTCAATGTCGCCCGGGGGGAACTCACCGATAATCGCGCCAACCTGGCGTGCGAGACCCGACAACTGCTTGGTGTACAGGCGCTCTGCCCTACTCGCCCGAACCGGAGCCTTCGCCCGCTTTCTGTCCAGCGTCAGCATCGTTGTCAAGCTCGCTCATTGATGGGGGTGGTTCGGCCTCGGCCTCGGTAATGTCCTCGTCCGTGATCTGGGTCCAGACCCCGGTCACGTGCCCGGACTGGCGCAGCTCCTTGAGGGCTGTCGCGCGGTCAATGATCCCGGCGTCCGACGCTGCGGCGACCGCCGTCGTGACGCTGGTCGCAACTGCGGCCTTCTGGACGTCATCCAGTTGCCAGAGCGACTTGAAGTCGAAGTCGAAGTTTTCCGGGGGCGGCGTGCCGATCTCGGAGCGATACAGAATGTCGTACAGGACATTGATCCCGCTGCGAAGCTGGCGCTCCTGCATCTGGGAGATATTGTCGTAATAGAGGCGAATGTCCGACTCGCCCGTCGCGCTCATGCCGGCGGGGGACTGTCCGAGCAGGCGCACAAGCGGGATGCCTGTTGCGCCTGAAATCTGCTGCGCGAACTGCAGCATGAGGTCAGACAGTCCTGAGAACGTGTAGCTCGTTGCGTCAAACTCGTCCTCGCCGTCCATCAGGGTCAGCCCCTCGTTGGACTGAAACACGCGGATTGCCTCGATCTGCTTGAGCAGACCCTGCTCGGCCTTCCCGCCCATTGCGAGGATCTCGCGCAAGCCCTTGACCTTGTAGGTGCGGAGGTGCGCCTTAAAGACCAGCTGCGAGGCGCCCTGCGTGATGCTGTCGTAGGGGATCAGCCGATCCCACAGTCGTTCCAGCACCGACTGGCCCCACCCGTTCTCTGCGATGCGCTGCCAGTACGGTAGTTCTGTGCCATCGAGCCGGATTACCCGACTGTGATGGATCTTCATGTTCATCAGCCCTTGGGCGTCAGCGATCACCTGGTAGAAGCGTGGCTTTCCGATTTCGGGGCCGAAGTCCGTGACGAGGTCGGTAAGCGACGGTTGCACCACCCATCGGTCAAGCACCAGCAGCCCTTTGAACTGACCACGACCGATCGTGTCGCGGCGCAGGGGCGTTTCAACCTTCTGGCCATCGATCATCAGGACCGCGACGCAGCCGCCGTAGAGCCTGGACCACTTGACGGTGTCGCACAGGGAGTCCCACAGACGCAGGCGTGACGTCGCGCGCTCGATCACCTCGATCTGCTGCGGGTCGATGTCGCCTCGCATCTCGACGCCCTCGCGGGTCATGTCTTGGGCGACGGTGTCAACGGCCTGACCTGCGATCCAGCTTGAGCGGTAGCAGTTCTCCATCATCACGCGATCGCGCGAGACGGGGGAAAAGTCGTACTTGCCGCCAGCGTTCAGGTTCCCGGCGTTGAGACCGACGCGCGCGATGAGGTTCTGAAAGCTGTCGCCTACGGGGGCCGGTTCGCTCGGTTTCGCTCGTCTGCTCATATCATTCGGCCAGTTTTGCCCATACGTTCATCATGTTTCCGGAGGCCACCATGTCGTTGATTGCGTCGCACATGGGGTCTATTTGGTCATCGTGGGCGTGGGTGTCGTTCGGCGTGAACGACTCGCACTCGGCAATAAAGTCGGATGTAAACGGCGCGTCCTCTGGGAGGTAGACCCGTCCGGACTCAACGTATCCGGCTATGTCCATGACCCGGGTGAGCTTGTCCTTGACGCGCTCGATGCCGATCACAGGGATGCCGGATGTTCGGGACAGGTCCTGAATCAACCCGGTACCGGATGATTTGTCCTCGACCCCCATCGCGCGCAGTTGCCCGTACACGTGGTGGTCGTACTGCAAGTGCTTGGCCCAGAAGTCGACGGCGCGGCGCTTAAGCTCTGGCGCCTCCCACTTTCCCCTGATCTGATCGATCAGGTACGCGTTGTTGTCGACCCCGGCTCCCCAACATTGGAAAACGGAGTAATCGTTCGCCTCGCCTGTCTTTTGCGCCGTGTCCGCGAAAATCTTGCGGTACCGCATCTGCGGTGCCTGGCGGTATCGGTTGAACCAGGCGCCCCGGAGGATTCCTCCACCGAGGGGCGACGGTCGCTGCTGGTACTGCCCGGAGAACACGTAGCTGTTCGCCGCCTTCATTTGCTCGAGCTGTTCGACCGAGTGTTTCTCGGGCCACAGCGCGGTGCCGTCCTCGCGCAGCGCGGGCAGACAAACGTGCGTCCATTCCTCGCCGTTACCGCCGGCCAGGAGCCACCCGGACAAATCCTGCTCGTGCAGGCGCTGCATGATGACGATGATCGGCGTGTTCTTCGGGTCGTTCTTGCGGCTTTCGAGCGTGTTCTGGAACCAGTCTGTCACGCCCTGACGGATGACGTCGGAGGTCGCCTCGTCGGGTTTCAGCGGGTCATCGATGATGATTGCCCCGGCGAAGCCTGGTCGGTGCTTGCCGGCGCCGTAGCCGGTGATCGTGCCCCCGGAGCCAACCCCGTACATCACCCCACCGAGGGTTGTACGCCACTCGTGTTTCGCGGACGAGTCGCCACGCAGTTCGACGCGGGGGAACATGGCGCGGAACTCCTCGTGACAAACAACCTCACGAATGTCCCACGTCGCGTTCGTCGCCAGCGCGCCGGAATAACTGGTGTAGATGAACTCGGAGTCAGGAAAGTGCCCGAGGCCAAAAGCTGCAAAGTACTTGACGATCTGCGTCTTGCTGTAACGCGGCGGTACATTGATGATGAGCCGCTTGATTTTCCCAAGGTACACCTGCTCAAGGGCGTCGGTGATTACCTTGTGATGATCCCCTAGCACCCACGGCATTGCCTTTTGCCGCCAGAACATCCACTCGGAAAACGAGAGCAGGCTACTTCTGGCTTGGCTGCGAATTGTCTTTAGGTTGTTCATGGCGCTTTGCCAGCCGCATAAAGTCCTCTGCGGCGGCGTTGGCGTTATCTTCCTTCAGGGTCATGTTGGTGGAGTTGTTCTCCGTACTGGCGCCCAAGGCCAGCCGTTCGATCCGTTGCGCCTTCTCAACGGCCTGCATGAGGGTGTTCAGCTCGGATGCGGACAGCTTTGCAGCGTCGCCACCAGCCGCGTTGAAATGTTTTGCAACCTGGGCACGTGCGGCCCTGGCAAGTTTGATGTTCGCCTCGTTCGACTTGGCAAGTTCATCGGTTCGCTGATCGATGATTACGGATTCTGCGGCCTTGCTTACCTGCGCTGACGCATGCTTACGGTCTGCTTCCCATTTTTCCCGGGCAGCTCGTCCCATCACTCCAGCAGCTTTGATGCCGAAATCTTCCGCCACTTCTCGCAGCGTTTTTGTTCCGCCGACGTATGCCAGCCTGACGGCGCCCCAATCCGTAGCCATGCCCTACCCCGGGAACGGCTCGCCGGTCGCCTCAAGGACGGCAGCCTGCCCGGTGAACTCTTGCCAGCGGCGCACGATGACGTCGCAGTAGTTCGGGTCCAGCTCCATCACGCGGGCGTGGCGACCGTGCTTTTCGCAGGCAATGACCGTGGTGCCGCTGCCGCCAAAGGTGTCGAGAACAATGTCCCCGCCCTTGGTGTTGTTGAGCATCTGGTACTCAAACAGGGCGACGGGTTTCATGGTCGGATGCTCGCCGCTGCGGCTCGGGCGGTCGAACTCAAGGATGGTGGTCTGCTTGCGGTCGGCAGCCCAGAGGTGTCCCGCGCCGTCCTTCCATCCGTACAGGCAGGGTTCGTGTTTCCAGTGATAGTCTTGCCGGCCCATGACCAGGGTCTGTTTTTTCCAGATCAGGCATTGACGGACGGTCCAGCCGGCGTCGACGCAGGCGCCACGGAAGTTGTACCCCTCGCTGTCGGCGTGCCAGATATAAAACACGGCGCCGGCCTTCATCGCGGCGTTGGCGGCGGTGAAGGCATCGCGCAGGAACTGGCGGAACTCCGCGTCGCCCATCGAGTCGTTCTTGATCTTCAGGGCGTCTTTGGTCCCGCCCTCGTAGGCGACGTTGTACGGCGGGTCGGTCAGCAGCATGTCCGCCGCGTGGCCTTTGCCGACAAGCGTTTCGACATGATCGATCGATAGGCTATCGCCGCACATTACGCGGTGATTCCCGAGAATCCAGACGTTGCCTAGCTCCGATACAGGGTTTTCCCGTAGGGGGGGGGGATTCGTCCTCGTCGGTCAGACCGGCATTTTCCTCGGTGGGCATGAGGTCCGCGAGTTCTTCGGCGTTGAACCCGGTCAGGTCCAGGTCATAACCAAGATCCGAAAGCTCGGTCAGCTCGACGCGCAGCATTTCCTCATCCCATCCGGCGTTCAGGGCCAGCTTGTTGTCCGCGATCACGTAGGCTCGGCGCTGTGCATCTGTCAGGCCGGCGAGGGTGATGGTCGGGACGTTATCGATGTTGAGCTTGCGGGCCGCGAGAATACGACCGTGACCGGCGATGACGCCGTTTTGGTCATCGAGCAGGATGGGGTTGGTAAAGCCAAACTCCCTGATGCTGGCCATGATCTGTGCAACCTGCTCGTCGCTGTGCGTTCTGCTGTTGCGAGCGTACGGGACAAGGTCCGCGACCGGAACGTACCGGATCGAGAGGTCGGAGACTTGCGGCATCGGGGATGGGGAATAAAAAGACCCGGCACGATGCCGGGCTTAAGTGGTGCCCTGCTAAAGGCTACCGGAGGAGACAACAGCTTCCGTGGCGTCAGACGCCAAGAAGGGATTTCGCGCGATCGGAGAATGACTTGAACGTGGCCTCGACGTCTGCGCCGAGAGACGCCGCGTAGGTCTCGACCTCTTCCCACAGAGCCAGGTGCGGGGCGACGGCGTCAAGTTGCGCCCGATCGCTTGCGAGCTTTGCATTTGCAGCGTCCAGCGCGGCCTGCGCGTCGGCTACTGCCTGCTGGTCTGCTGCAATGGTGTCGGCTAGGCCCATGATAATTTTCCCCAGAAATGAAAAAGCCCGCGAACTTTTGAGGGTTGGCGGGCAAATGTCAGAGGCTCGAAACCGCAGCCTAGCTGTTTTATACCTCCGCTGTCCCAAAAATGCAATGGCTATTTTTTCAGAAGTCATCCAGACCGATGAGGCCGGAGCGCAGGAACAGGTCGGAGAGTTTGTCGCAGGCGCGGTTTTCGAGAGTGCGCGCGGTTCGGCGGATTTCCCCCACATCGCGTGCGACGGCGCTTTTGGAAAGGCAGTACTCGTCCGCGATGAGGCGCACAGACAGGCCGTCGCGCTGCTGGTCGGTGCCGAAGATAGACCAGGCCATTGCCAGCGTGGGCCACTCGTCCTGGCACGAGAGCAGCGGGAGGGAGTAGTCGCGCATGGCTCGGACGGCGAGAGCCTTTTCGGTTCGGCAGGAGTACCGCGCGAGAACCGCCTGGCGCTCCTGCTCCACCAGGTGATCGACCACCGCCCCTCGCACCATCGCGCACTGGCCCCGGACCTCGAGTGGCGAAAGACCGCCGAAGTGGATCGTGCTGTGGTGGTAATCGTCAAACACCACCCTCTTTCCGCCCTGCCGGTAGATAGCCTCCATCTGGCTTTTCTGGCTGACGGGGAGCGTTGCCATGAGGTATGAGAAGTGGAGCGCCTGGTTGACCGATCGAAAGATGGGGGTTGTCATTTCGCCTCCGATTTGCGCTTGTACAGGACGCACCGCTGTTTGCCGTACTCGTGGTTGAACTCGCATAAATTGACCTCCTCCCCTTTGAACTCGAACCGAACGCGGTGTGCGCACTCGCCACACAGGCGGTCTTTGCGCTGCCGAATTGCCTCGCGGCGCGCCGCAACCTCTTCAGGATCTCCGTACATCCACGACTCGAGTGCCATCAGAACTCCTCGACATTCCAGCCGCCGCCGTCCTTTTTGTCTCGGACGGTGACCGCGATGAACCGAAACGGGTACTGGTCGGCGGCGACCTTGATCTTGACGCGGGCATCGTCCTGCCAGAACCCTTTGACCTCGTGGCACTCAAGCTGACCGTCCGCACGCATGACGGCGAAGTCGGGGGTGTAGAACGTGTTGTCCGCGAGGCGCAGCTTGATGCCCTCGAAACGGAACCAGAGGATCATTCCGACCGCCTTTTGGGCACTCAGGAACGTCGCATACGATGACTCGGTCCGGTTCCGTTTCCCTGCCTTGAGCCGTCCCAATGCGAAGTTGCGACGGTTCATCGCCTGGACTCCTTGAGCGCCTGCATGATGGTTTCAACGGGCCAGTAATTCGCCGCGTGTGCGATGAACGCGTCCTGCCTTGCCCGGGATGGCCTTGCCGAAAAAACGAGGGACACAACGCAGTCGAGGCAGTTGCGAAGGTCGTAGACCCATCCGTGCTGGTGGGTCACGCGTGGACCCCGTAGTCGGCGCGCAGTACCGCCTTTTCCTCTGGGGTCATCTGCGCGGCCTCGAACACTCGGGCCTTAAACGCCTGCGGGTGTTCGGCCTCGGACTGGTGCAGGCCAAGCTCCTTGCCCTTGGCGACGATCCCGGACCAGCTTGCCTGCCACGGCAGCGCGGCGGGCGAAGGTCGGTTCAGGGCGCTTGTCGCGGCTGGCGGGTTGAGGATCTGGGCTAGGAAGGTGTCCACGATCCCCGCGTTGATGG
>CAIYCT010000031.1 GCA_903924765.1 uncultured Rhodospirillaceae bacterium
GGTATCGCGGATCTGGCCATCCAGCGGGATCTTGGGAGCTGCATTGGCTGCCCCCGACATCAAGTTCATGCCTTGGGTCAGGGTATTGAACAGACCGGCGACCGCAGAACGAGCCGACTTCCAGGATTCGGTCTCGCCGATTGAATGTGTCAGCGTGTCCCAGGCATTGCCGAGATTGTTGGATGCCGTTTGGATCTCGGTCAGGCCGGGCGGTACTTCGCCTAAACGGGCCTTCCACGCCTGCAGCAGGACTGTCTGCGCTCCGATCCGGTCGCCCTGGCGTTGCAGAGTTTCGATCTGCTGTAATTGCGCATTGGTCAGAATATTGTAGGCGGCATCAAGGTCACGGGCACCCTTGGCCGGATCGGAGAAAGCCGAGGACAGCTTCTTGGCTGCTTCCGGTGCCTCAACCCCCATCACCCGGGCCGAACGGTCAATATCCTCGGCCAGTGCCCGGAAGAGATCGCCACCGATCTGGCGGGTGCGGGCGAAGTCGCCGACGATCTGCTCGGCCGCCTCGCGGCTCAACCCCGGAAGATGGGTGATCCGGGACACCATTTCCTCAATGCCGGTATTCGACAACATGCCGCCATGTCCGATGGCGGCAAAGGCGTCTTTCAGCTTGTTGAGGCTGCGCTCTGCTTCTTCCGCCGATGCGACCAGCTTGACGAATCCCCCGGCCACAGCGACGACGGCACCGATGGCCAAGGTGGTGGGGTTGACCATGGTGGCAAACGCAGAACCAATGCCGCCCGTGCGTTCCGCCAAGACCATCGACGAGCCGATGAGACGGGAATAATTTCCCATCAACGCCTCGTGAGCCATCACCATCTTCTCACGGAAGATACCAGCCTGATGCTCACCAGCGACGGCGACCGCATTGATCGGGGCGACGGTTTCGGCAAGTCTGGCTCGCAAAGCTGACACTGAGCTTTGAGCTTTGGCCGCCGCTTCTGCCGCCTGTGTCAGACCCGCCTTGAGGTCGTCACCCGCACCCGTTCCGGCCTCGCGCATCGCCTGTGCGGTTCTGCGCAGTTCCGCCGTCGTGGCCGACAAATCCGCCTTGGCGACGGCAAGTTGGGCCGTCAGTTGGGTGGTGTCGGCACTGATGCTAACGGCGATGTTGGAGGACATTTGCACCTCTAAAGTTATCTGTCAGCTAACTTTTTCATTGCGTTTGCGTTAGCTGTAGGCTAACTTTGATTCGTATAACGGAGACGATCATGCAGGTTGTGTACGAGGCGAAGGCGATGAAAGATCTCAAATCTATCGATGCCGTCGCTCGCAAGGCCATACTGTCAAAGATTGTCCAATATGCCGCCGCCCCGGATGGTTTTGCGAACAATGTCAAACGGCTACAAGGGTCGGCCTTTTATCGCCTGCGCGTTGGTGATTACCGTGTCATCTTTTCGCTAGACGGCGATCTTACTGTGATCATGACGATCATCCGCGTTCGCCACAGGAGGGAAGCCTATGAATAGCACCGTCACAATCTCTAAGGCTGAATACGAGGCCATGAAACAACAGATCGAGGATTTCGAGGATGTCCAAGCGGCAATGGCAGCCAAGACTGGCTGCACGCTGCCACACGACTTCGCCGTCCGCGTGATCGAGGGAGAAATCCCCATCCGCGTATGGCGCGAGTATCGCGGCATCAAGGCCGTCGATCTTGCCAAGCATGCGGGCGTGTCCGCCGCCTATGTCAGCGAGATCGAGCACGGGAAAAAGCCGGGTTCAATCGAATTCTACAAGGCAGCAGCCATTGCTCTCGATACGTCGGTGGATGCGCTTCTCGTTTGAACCTGTCTTGTCACCAGCTACGAGGAGAAGCATTGGCCCATTTCAACAGCAGGTGAGCGGGCGGATTGAGTGACCAATATTTAAGAAGATCGAGGTAGGCGGGAAACGGCAGCACATCGATCTCGGTCGGCGTGAAGCCGCATCCCGTCATCAGGCTGCCGTACACTTCGATCCAATCGAGGCTTAAGCCGGTTCCCCCGCCACCGGCGTCGCTTCCCCCGGATCAACCGCTTTCA
>CAIYCT010000032.1 GCA_903924765.1 uncultured Rhodospirillaceae bacterium
CTCAAAAGGTGGGCGACTTCATTCCGGAATGGTGGGCGACATCAAAACGGAATCCATGGGCGACTTGATCCCGGAATCCCCGGGCGACTTCACCGGAATCGGCACGATGCATCGCTATCCACCTTAAAGGCGAACAGATCAATGCCTGCCGTATCGGCTTTGCGCAGGATGACCGAATGACGGTCGAATTCGTCCCAAGCCTTGAGATAAACGCGTCCATCATCACCCGTGGAAACCACGTCCAAACCGACGATTTCAACATAATGCTTTATTGCAGCATCCATATCGAGAACGCGTAACTGGGCAATCCCTGGACGCAACACACCGTTTAAAGCCATAATCAATCCTCCCCACTTGTCGTTTCACTCACTTTTTTCTTTGGGCCGCAAAAGGCGATTTGAAGATCGCCTTGCGGGTAAACTTGACAGGCCAGTTCGTAGCCTTCCGCTTGTTCTTCCACGCTGACATGAGCCCGACTGATACTGCCCACCAAATAATTTCCACTGGTTACCTTCACCCGACACACCCCGCACCCACCGCCCCGACATCCGACCTTGATCGGCTTCAGGTTGTGTCGCTCCATCGCGGCCAGAACGGATTCCCCGCTCCTGCAGGTGAATGGCAAATTGTCGTCGCAAAACACACTGTATTGGATTGAACACTCATGTGACGGAGTATCAGCCACCATCGCTGTTTGCTTCATTCCTTGCCTCCACATTGGGTTCTGAAGAACCTCTTGATTAGAAAAATAATCGTCGCCCAGATCGACCGTCAATATAAATATCGATTATATTTTTCAATATCGATATTTTATAGCAACTCTAAGATTGATCCCTACCGTCCTCATATCTTGCGGAACAAAGCGGATTTCGGCTTGGCATTGGCCCCATCCGCACCGCTAACAAAGCGCTCGGTATAGATATCGTTTTCGAACAGGCGGCCTTTCATCAGGCTGTTGATGCACGCTTCAACCATGATGGGGGGCCGCACAAATAGGCCTTCATTCCTGCGAATCGTCCATCGAACAGCTTTTCAGCCACCTCGTGAACGAAACCGACTTCACCGCTCCATCCAGATTCCGCTGCGTCGGACAGCGCCGCCACGTACCTGAAGTTTGGATGACGCGCGGCCAAGTCATGGAACAGATCGGCGAAAAACACATCCTTGGCGGTGCGCACGCCGTGGATCAGCGTAATAGGCTCGGCCCAGCCCTCTTCCAGCATATCGATGATCATGGATTTGGGACTGGATAACCCAGAACCGCCAGCCAGGAACAAGGTTGAAAGCTTAACTGATTTGCGGACGAAAAACTGTCCGTAAGGACCGGAAAGAGAGATGCTGTCGCCTTCCGCCAAGGTCTCGTGAACCCACGTACTGCCCTTGCCACCGGGAACCAGGCGAATATGCAATTCGACCACATTGGGCTCGCTGGCCGGATTGGCCAGAGAGAATGCGCGCGGCTTAAACTTGCACAGCATTGATATAGCCGTAACCTGTCGGTTCTTGGGTGGCCGCTTTATTGGCGGCATCCACACGTACCGTCGGGGAACGCTTATCCTGCTTGGGTTCGGATGGCGGCGGCTGAAGTTGACCCGGTAGCGGCAAGGGTATGGGAAGTTCCACCACCTCCACCGGCTTGGGCGGTTCCTCGGCCTGGGCAGCCGGTTTAAAACTGGCGCTGTCATAATGAATGGCGGGAGGAGGAACCTTATTGGCGCAGGCGGCAAGCGCCAATCCCGACACCGAGAGAACGAGAAGATTCTTAAGCATAGCAATTATTTCCTTTCAGAATTGGGCGTCGTAGAGACGGGATCGATTTCCCGCGTCCAGGCGATGCCGTTGACGTAAAGACCGAGCGGGTTCTTGCGCAGAACCTCGGCATTGCGCGGTGTTTGGGTGATGGTGGTCAGAATCCCGGTCCAGCGTTCGGTCTTGGCGAGACTGCCGTGCTCATAGGTCTGCTCAGTCCATTTGACCTGGAAAGAGGTATCGGAAGCCCGCACCACGCTGCTGACCTGAACGGAAACCGTTCTTGTCCCCACCGCCGCAAAGGGGTCGTTGGCGCGGGCGTAATCGTTGAGAAAGATTGCGCCCCGATCGGTGGCGAAGTCATAGGCTTCAATCCAACTCTGGCGCACCAACACAGGATCGATGGAAAGACCGCGAACATTGCCGATGAAGCGCCCCAGATACCAAGCGATCTGGGCATCGGTCGGCTGGTAATTCCGGATGGCGGGTCCGACCGTCTGTACTTGACCGAGATGGTCCACCTCGACCACATAGGGCGTGACCCGGCTTTGAGCTGATTGCCAAATCATGCCACTGCCCAAGAGAATAGAGAGCGATAGCGAGCCAAAGGCCATCAAACGCCAATTCTTGGCTTGGACTCGTGCCGAACCGATGCGCTCGTCCCAGATTTGGCCGGCTTTCTGATAAGGCGTTTCCGGTTCGGGTGTCTGGCCGTAACGCTGGAGAGTTCGTTTAAAGAGCATGATGCTATGACTCCTCGGGTGAAAGATCGGGGTTGGCTGCGGCACCTGAGCGGTCGCCGTCTTTGATGGCTTGCTCGGTGGCATGGCGGTTGGCGCGGTTGCGCTGGTCCGATTGCATCCGTCGCGCCCAATCGGGTGGGCCGGATGGCGTCGATGAATTCGATGACGTTGAAGAACCTGCTGGCGGTGGTGGCGGATTGTTTGAGGATGATCCCAGTGCCGCTGCCGCGCGAATGGCACCGATGCCTTTGGACCCAATGGCCCCCATCATCCGGGCGCTTCCCATCACGGCGGCACCGCTCAACATGGCGGCACCGGCCAAACCGCCCAAAGTGCCAATGGCGGCGCCGGCCCCCAATTGCGGTGCACCGGACACCAGACCGGAAGCGATGCCGGGGCCGAAGATGCCAAGCCCAAACAAAGCCAGCGATGCCAGAACCAGCGACATGGCCTGATTGATGTTGGGTTCTTGCCCCTGCAAGGCCGTGGTGAACTGATTGAAGTAGTTCGACCCGATGCCGACGATCACCGCCAGCACCATGACCTTGATCCCGGAAGAGATCACATTGCCCAGCACCCGCTCGGCCAGGAATGCGGTCTTGTTCCAAAGCGCGAACGGCACCAACGTAAACCCGGCCAAGGTGGTCAGCTTGAACTCCAGGATGGTGATGAAGAGCTGTACCGCCAGAATGAAGAAAGCAAGGATCACGATGACCCAGGCGATCATCAGCACGGCGATAGTCAGAAAGTTTTGGAAGAAACTGGCGAAGCCCATCATCTGGCTCACCTGATTGAGCAGAGGCCAAGCCGCCTGGAATCCGATCCCCGCCAAATGACCGGGCTTCAACAGATCAGCGGCACTCAAAGAACCACCGGAGGCTTTGATCCCCAACCCGGCAAACGAGTTGTAGATAATGACCGACAGGTTCTGAAAATTGTTCAGGATGTAGGCGAAGGCTCCCACATAGAGCGTTTTCTTGATCAGCCGGGCCAACACCTCGCCCCGGTCATCCATCGCCCAGAACAATCCAGCCAGAGTGCTGTCGATGCCGATCAGAATGGTGGTCAAGAAAGCCACATCGCCATTGAGCAGGCCGAAGCCGCTGTCGATATAGCTGATGAAGGACGCCAGAAAACTGTCGATAATGCCCAGATCGTTCATGATGGTGGCCCTATTGCGTATAAGCGGTGCCAGAACCCAAGAACCGCGTGGAGGCTGCTTGGGACGTCAATTGACCTTGGCTTTGATTGGCCTGACCCACGGCGGTTGCCCGGTACTGCGCGGCCATCAAGGTCTCGATCTGCATTTCCTGCTTAATAAGGAGCGCAAGAAGTTGGTTGGTCGCTTGCTGCGCCTCCAATGCTCCCGCCGCCCCCTGGCTGGCATTGACCAGATCGGTCAGCGTGGCCGCATCGGCCTGGACGTTCTGATCCACCTGCGCCTGAACCTGCATAGTCTGCTGATAGGCACTCATCGAGTTCTGCCACCGGGTTTGAGCCTCGGCCACCGCCTGAGCCGTGGTCTCCGATGCCGGATATGATCCAGGGTAGGATTGTTGAAACGCCGTATTGGTGGCGCTCACCGTGAACGCAATCCCGTTGGCCTGATTCATCAGAGCGTTGATCTGGTTGAGCGCAGAAGTGATCTGGCCCAATGACGACATGTTCAGATTCTGAAGATTCTTCGCCATGTTCTGCAACATGACCGCCTCGTTCTGAAGCGACTGAATCTGATTGGTGATCTGTTGAAGCTCACGGGCTGCGGTCATAATGTTCTGCGAATAGTTCGCCGCGTCGAACACCGCCCATTGGGCTTGAACGGAGGTGCTCAGCCCGGCCAACAGGACCGCAATGTATGCGGGCTTCCGCCCGAACCCGACTGGGAGCTTGGCTCCCAGACCCTTGGCATTTCTATTCATGATCATTCTCCATCGGAAAATCGGCCAGCAGATTGGCGGCCCAATCGAGACCTTTGGCGGTGAGGAAGGCGGGGGTAAAACCGTCTGGCCCGTGTTCGGCGATCAGGCTGTCCATCAAGGCTTGATCGGACGGGGAAGACGCGCCGCAGAACGCTTTGGCGATGGGGCCAAGCCCCAACTCGAACAGCCGATTGCCTCGACGCGATTGCAAATAGTAGTGCCGCTTCGGGGTGGCATGGGCGATCAGCTCAATCTGCCGATCATTGAGGCCAAAATGTTCGTAGATGCTCCGGGCCTGCGGTTCGATGGCCCGGTCATTGGGCAGGAAGATGCGTTGCGGACAGCTTTCGACGATGGCGGGGGCGATGGTGCTGTTGGTGATATCGGCAAGCGACTGGGTGGCGAACACCACCGATACATTCTTCTTGCGCAGCACCTTCAGCCATTCGCGGATGCGGGCGGCAAAGATGGGGTTGTCGAGAAACACCCAGGCTTCGTCGAGGATCAACAGAGTCGGTCGCCCGTCGAAGCGTTCCTCCAGCCGATGGAACAAATAGGTCAGGACCGGCAGGACGACGCTGGGGCTGTGCATCAACTCTTCGGTCTCGAAGCACTGGATGTCGGCCAAGGCCAAATGATTCTCGGCAGCGTCCAGCAAGCGCCCGAACGGTCCATCCAGGGTATAGGGAGCCAAGGCGGCTTTGAGCGCATTCGACTGCACCAGCACGGAGAACCCGGTCAGCGTCCGTTCCTCAGGGGGAGCCGACGCCAATGAGGTCAGTGCAGACCACAGCGACTCTTTAACCTCCGGCGTCACGTTCACCTTCTCATGGATCAACAGACCGGCGATCCATTCCACCGCCCAGGCGCGTTCAGCCGGTTCGTCGATTCGCTGCAACGGCTGGAAAGCCAGCGATCCACAGCCACCCAACGCATGATGCTCCCCACCCATGGCGAGCACGGCGGCGCGGGCGGAATTGCCTTTGTCGAAAATGGTGATTTGGGAATTGGCATAACGCCGAAACTGGAGCGCCAACAACGCCAGCAGCACCGACTTGCCCGCCCCGGTCGGACCGACGATCAGCATGTGCCCGACATCACCCACATGATTGGACAGCCGGAACGGAGTCGAACCGGAAGTCTCGGCATAGAGCAACGGTGGGCCGTCGAGATGATCGTTACGATCCGGCCCAGCCCACACCGAGGAGAGCGGCATCAAATGGGCGAGATTAAGGGTATGAACCAAGGGCTGGCGAACATTGGCATAGACATGGCCGGGCAATGATCCCAACCACGCTTCCACCGCATTCATGCTTTCCCGAATGCAGGTGAAGCCAAGGCCGTTGACGATCTTTTCCACCGCACGGACCTTGTCGTCGGCAGCCTGTCGGTTTTCATCGGACACCGTGATGGTGGCGGTCAAATAACCGAAGCCGACATGGTCGCCGCCCAAGGCTTGCAACGCCAGATCGGCATCCACCACCTTATTGTCGGCATCGCTATCGACCAGTTGGACCGGCTCGTTATAAAGAACTTCCTTGAGCAACGCCGAAATCGACTTGCGCTTGGCGAACCATTGGCGGCGCAGCTTGGTCAATTCCTTGGTCGCCACGGTTTTGTCCATGGCGATAAAGCGCGTCACCCACCGATAGCCGAAGTCCTGATGATTGAGCGCGTCGAGGATGCCGGGCCGGGTCAATCCGGGGAAGCCCAGAATGGTCAGCGTGCGTAAATGCTGGTCGCCCAGCATCGGCTCGATGCCGCCCATCAGCGGCGTATCGACCAGCAGCCCATCCAGATAGATCGGGGTTTCCGGGACTGCGACCGGATGGCGTTTGGTCGAAACCGTTCCATGCAGATAGGTCAGGGTTTTGGCATCATCCAAACCTCGGACCTCGGGCATGAATCCGGCCAGCAAATCCAACACCCGGTCGGTCTCAGCCGTAAAGACGGCAAGCTCCTGCCGCCAGTTGCGCCCACTTTCCTCCCGGCCTGTCTCCATCAACGCCGATTCGGCGCGGGCCTGGGTGTCGGCGGGAGGGAGATAAACCAGCGTCAGATGATAGCGGCTTTCAAAATGCTTGGCCCGTCCCTCGAACCCGGCCTTGCGCTCCTGATCCACCAGCCACGACGCCGCATCGGCAAAATTAGAAACCGGATAGCCCAAGGCTTCCAGCCGTTCGGCTTCAAAGAATAGCGCCCAACTGCTTCCTAATCGGCGCAACACGTTGTTGGCCCTGGCTGCTGTGGCAACCAGTTCGGCCTCGGTGGCGCTTTCCAAATCCGGCCCACGAAACCTCAGCGTGCGTTGGAATGAACCATCCTTGTTGAGGACTACACCGGGGGCGATGAGAGCCGCCCATGGCAGATGATCGGCCAAACGATCAGCTCTATTGCGGTATTCGCTCAAGTTCAGCATGACAGCCACCCTTTCTGCCGCAGATGACGAGCCAGGATCGGCACGAAGTCGGGATCGCGCTTGGCGGCAAATACCGCCAAGCTATGACCGACCAGCCCGAGCACAATCCCGGCCAACCACATTTGAAGACCAAGCCCCAAGGCTGCCGCCACGGTGCCGTTGACGATGGCGAGCGCACGGGGTGCGCCGCCCATCAGGATCGGCTCGGTCAACGCCCGGTGCAGCGGCACCTCGAAGCCTTCGATGTGATTGCTCATCCCACCAGCGCTCCGCCGCCAAAGCTGAAGAAGGACAGGAAGAAACTGGACGCGGCGAAGGCGATGGACAGACCGAAGACGATCTGGATCAGCCGCCGGAAACCGCCCGAAGTTTCACCGAAGGCCAAAGTCAATCCCGTAGTAATGATGATCATCACCGCGATGATCTTGGCGACCGGGCCTTGCACGGAATCGAGGATTTGCTGCAACGGCTGTTCCCACGGCATTCCGGTTCCGGCCGCCTGGGCTTGGGTGGCAAACACCATTGAAAGAGCCGCCGTGACGGCCAAAGACTTCAAGACGCGCATAATATTTCTCCTGATTGTGGGTGGGTAAGATCGGTGACGACGTAATCACCGTTGGCATCAAGGCCGGTGACTTGGGCGATGGTTTCGATCCTTCGCCCGGTGCCACGGCCATGAATGAAGACGATCAAATCGATGGTCTCGGCGATCAGAGGACGGGGCACGGTGACCACCGCTTCACTGATCAGTTGTTCGAGGCGGTACAGCGATGATCGAGCGGAATTGGCATGGATGGTGGCGATGCCGCCGGGATGGCCGGTGTTCCAGGCTTTCAGCATGTCCAATGCTTCGGCCCCGCGCACCTCGCCGACGATGATGCGGTCGGGACGCAGCCGCAGGGTGGAACGCACCAGATCGGCCATAGAGACAATGCCGGGACGGGTGCGCAGGGGCACGCAGTCGGGCGCGGCGCATTGCAGTTCGCGAGTATCCTCAATCAGGATCACCCGTTCATCGAGACCCGCCATCTCGGCCAACAAAGCATTGGCCAGAGTGGTTTTGCCGGAGCTGGTCCCGCCGACGACCAGGATGTTGCTCCGGTCTTTCACAGCCTGCTTCAACGCATCGGCCTGCACCGGCAACATGATCCGGTCGGCCACATAGTCGGCGATGGCGTAAATTCGGGCTGCCGGCTTACGAATGGAGAAGCACGGCCCCAAAGCCACCGGCGGCAACAAACCCTCGAACCGCTCGCCACTCATGCCGTCGTCGCGGGACGGAAGTTCGGCACTGATGATCGGTGAGTCCGCATGAACCTCGGCCCGGACATGACTGGCGACCAGACGGATGATTCGTTCCACCTCGGAGGCGGCAAGCCGTTCGCCGGTATCCATTCGGCCTTGGCCCAATTTATCAAGTCGCAATGACCCATCGGGATTGACCATCACTTCGATGACCAACGGATCGGCCAGGGCGGCGGCGATGGCCGGACCCATGGCGGTCCTCAGCATGGATTGGCGGCGTGATGTCGATGAATCATACATTGAAGATCGCTCCATTCAGTCGGAACGATTTTCAATGAGAAGCACGGATTCCCTTATGGCCCTTACCTACGCCGTTACTGAATCCATTACGATGTCAGATCAGGAACGAAGGAAGTGTGGTAAACGCCATCATAGCTTTTTGGTCGGAGATCGCTTACTATGACCGCCATGAAAGCCAAGACAATGATCACGCTTGAGCAGATAAAAGCCGACCTTGCCGAGAGTGAGGCCGATATTGCGGCTGGTCGCCTTATTCCGGCAGACGCCGTACACCAGATGATGCAAGACCGCATCGACAGACTGGAAGAACGGCTTTCCAGCGATCCTTCGCACAAAATTGCCTCCGTTCGCCGTTGATCGATTATACAAGACGCGCAGTTGAGCATCTCTCTGCTCTCTTTGACCATTACGAAGCCAAGGAGCGTCCCGAGGCCATGAGAAATCTCATGGAGGCCATGCGCGAGGCTTGGGCCGAGATTGAGCGCGACCCGCAAAGCGGGCTTGCCGCCCCCCGTCCTTACCCTGAATTGGCAAGGCCGGGTATATTGTGGCGCCATTCCCGCAGTTATTGGGTTGCCTACTGCCGCGCTCCACGAGTTGCCATCACGGCAATTTTTTACGATGAATCCGACATTCCTGGCCGATCTTAAGGCGGAACGTCGATCAGGAATTTCAAGAGACGCGAGTCAAGTCGTCAAACGACAGTGCTTCGGCGGGAATCGGCCCGGCTTTGCGCCCCTCCGACCGATGGCGTGGCGGCATTCGGAGACGGCCTCACTCATGTCACGTCTCTTTCGCCGAACGAGCGCTTGCCGCCGGCGATCTGACGTCCCACCTGCTCAATGAATTTCTGGAAGCGGTCACGCGCCACCGCCTGCGTCGCCTGGTCGGGCACCGGTGTGTGGGCGTTGAAGGTGAGGTAGAGTCGAACGAAGAAGGCGTGGCTTTCTGTCAGGACGTCGAGGTCGCGCCGGACGAGAGCATTCTCGCGCGACAGCCGGTCGAGGCGGATTTTAAGCGCCTCGTCAAGGTCGGGAGAACCGCGATGGCGGATGTAATGGCGAAGCGCGTCACTGATGATCGCCGACTTGGAAGAACCGGGCTGGGCCGCCAGGGCTTCCAGTCCGGCGCTGGTGTCTTCGTCGATATAAATATTGTGACGCGGCTTCATTTGTGACTGTCCTGACAAAGGAGAAATTGTCAGGACAATGATCACTGGGAACGCCGGATTCCCTTATAACCCTTATGTACGACCACACGCGCTTATCTACGGATACTATTCAAATCCTTCGAGAATATCCTTCCCTGGCGTCATGGATTCGTTGACACCATAGACTCGCGCTGCCGCCTGATCCATGGCCCGCTTGTCGGCGGCGGTATCGGCATCATCCTCGACGAAATCCGGCAGATCGCCCGGCTCCGACTCGACCACACCGGAACGGCCCTCCTCGGGCAAACCGGGATGGCGCTGCTGCTGGAGGCCACCTTCATCGAGCGTTGCTGCCCAAGGCTTGCCATCCTCGTCGGCGGGCATCAGCCGATCATCCGGCCCCCGCACCTGACCGCCCCAATCGTCGGGACGTGGGCCGGGCCGGTCGGCGTAGCCGTCCTCGGCCAGGACCGGGGCGGGAAAGACGCGGGCGGTGAAATTACGATCCTCGTAGTAGCGCAGCTTCTTGGCCCGGATCGGCAACAGGCCGGAAACCAGTACCAACTCGTCGCTTGGCGGCAACTGCATTACCTCGCCGGGGGTGAGCAATGGCCGGGCTGTCTCCTGCCGCGACACCATGACATGCGACAACCACGGCGCCAGCCGATGACCGGCGTAGTTCCGTTGCGCCCGCAACTCAGTCGCCGTTCCCAAGGCGTCAGAAATCCGCTTGGCCGTGCGTTCGTCGTTGGAGGAGAAGGCGATGCGGACATGGCAATTGTCGAGAATGGCGTTGTTCTCGCCATACGCCTTCGATATCTGGTTCAGGGATTGGGCGATCAGA